>NZ_PUWT01000012.1:0-48726 GCF_002968995.1 Photorhabdus hindustanensis | reverse complement strand
AGATTTATCGAGAAAATGCGGCGGAAAATATCGCGATATTGAGGCGAATTGCCTTGAATATGCTGAAAACAGAAGGCAGCAAATTAAGTATAAGAAAGAAACGAATGCGAGCCTGGATGAAAACGCAATTTCTGGAACAAGTCGTACAAGCAGGATTTTCTAATCTGAATAATATTTAAGCATTCATGCGGTTGCCCTGATGAGATATGGCCCTTTTAACCCTGGCGGCAATAATATTGAGCAAATACGTAATCACACTGAAACAGTAATGAGTCCTGGCAGCGACCCTCGTTACGCATATACATCAAACACAGGGGGAGGACAAGGACATAATCACCCGGCAACAGCATCATCCCCGGCACATAATCATAGTATTGATATCATTCCACCTTACTATTTATTAGCCCTTATTATGAAACTTTAATTTCATTGCACTAAAAATATTTAAATTATCTATCACTTCCTAATCACAAAGGATATATAACAATGAATATATCTAGTTACTTCTTCCTGAATGAAAAAAACATTAAGTTCAACAATCAATGTTTAAATGCATACATGGGTTATCCCCAACCCATCAATAAAGATTGGCCCAACCTGCCTTCTGGGTTTCAAAGATATATTGACGATACTATTAATTTAAATGGTTTTCTATATTTTTTTAAAGGTTCACTGTATCTTAAATTCGATATCGTGAAAGCACAAGTCTTTGATGGACCAAACTTCATTATAGATGGCTGGCCTGGATTAAAAGGAACAGAACTGGAAAATGGAATAGATGCTGCCATAGAATTGACTACCAACACCGTTTGTTTCTTTAAAGGCAGGCATTGTATAGATTACACCATTGATTCACACACAATTGAGATGAATACTATTTCAGACCGATGGGGAATGACCGGGAAATATGCAGCATTTAGTAGCAATCTGGGTGCTGTTATTTCATGGCCAGATATCGATGGAAATTTTATTTATTTTTTCAAAGGTGATTCTTTTATTCGGTTCGACCCAAATTTGAATGCACTTGATGCCGGGCCAATCGTCATCTCCAGCGATAATGAGGGTTGGAGAGGGTTAACCTTCAAAAATATTCAATCGGCAGTATCAGTCGATACTGATTTATTAGGCAGTCACCGAGACAATAGTGGAGGCAATAGTAAAGTCTGTAATGGAACATGTGGTACTAATGATACGGGTAAATATTGTTTCCAGTTACCTCACAGTATTCGATTCGGCTTGATAGCCTACGTTAATACAAATATTTCGCAAACTGTAAAAGTATATATTGACGATCTTCTGGTAGATACAGTAACCGGTAAAGGGCAAAATAATCTAATGGCGACTAAAGCTTACACATCAGGTACAGGCAAAATCTGTATTGAGATTGAGGGGGATGGCAAACCATGCAAGCTGCGTTATTTCGATAATATATTTGATGGCAAACCGGGAACAGCTATTATCGGTGCTGAAAACGGTACCAATAATAATTACAATGATAGTGTGGTATTTTTAAATTGGCCTTTGACATAAACTAAAAATACTTGGTTTCGAATAATTATTGCGCCATTCTTGGCGCTTTTTCTTTATTAAAGCATTTATCTATCTAACTCTCTTGCCTGCAAACTCCCACCACTTACCTGCTCTAATGATTTAAGTAAATGTTTAGCATTAGCTGATGAGCGTAACTAATAAACGGTTTCGTCAAGACTTGCATATTCCGAACTTGAAGTAATAACGCAATCGTCACCATGCTGTCGGGTAATCAATGTTGGTGTACAGCCTTGAACCGCTTGATCATAATATACCCGTCATCTTTCAAATTGCCTCTTTATTGGTTGCACTCGCTCCCCCCGGTCACAGAGTTACCTATGCTCCCGGGGATTCGCTCCTTTGCCGCTCCGATGCATCTTGAAATCCATAGGGTATAACTACAATATTATATTACTGACT
Source organism: Photorhabdus hindustanensis (assembly GCF_002968995.1). Taxonomy (NCBI): domain Bacteria; kingdom Pseudomonadati; phylum Pseudomonadota; class Gammaproteobacteria; order Enterobacterales; family Morganellaceae; genus Photorhabdus; species Photorhabdus hindustanensis. Next base: position 46,776 of record NZ_PUWT01000012.1, on the reverse strand, counting down.
CACAACTTGATCTTTAGGGTTAAATGTAAATACAGCATCTGTTGCCTGTTTTACATTTGTACCTTTAGGTAATTCGATTTTAACAATAGGTAAAAATTTACCTGTTGCATCTTTATAATCACGTTGATCTTTTTGTGCATTAATTAAACCTGCACCGTTTGAATAAAAAATGGCTTCAATAGGTAATGTTTGTGGCTTATTCTCATCCCAAGGTTGAACGACTATCTCATTATAATTTAAACCATTACCATGATAAGGCATTGCAAGTAATGTTTGATAAAAAGCATCTGCTGGATCTTTAGCCGTCGGTCTAACATCAAATGCACAGACTCCCCATGCAGATTTTCTTACAATAGCCTTATTTAATTGATGAGCGGTGAAAACACCAAAATCTTGGCATGATTTTCCATCTGAGGGTTTAGGCGGTGCGCCACAATAATTTCCCTGACGCCCCCAAGTATTCGCATCAATAACATAGGAGCATAATACAGGAACTTTAATCTTATCCTCAGGGGCCATCTGTTCAGGAAAAAGAATAAAACCATTTACGCTAGCAAATGTATTGCCAAATTTAGCATCTTTTCTTAAATATGAAAAAGAAACTCCATTATTTTTTATAGAAGATGGATTTAACTTCCAAAATTTAAATCCAGGCCGAGTCCCTCTCATCAAAACTCCAGAGCAAAGAAAAGCGGGTGATTGAGCATCACCACAATCTTTGACGGTATTATTATATTGTTGAGTTAATATATTAGCAATATCACTTTGTACATCGGTTTCATTTCCCGTTTGCGTGAAGGCAAAAGTATTTGCTGAAAAAAAGACAATACTAAGGAGCAAACCTATGGCAGGCTTTTTCATAAAATCCTCACTTAATTTAAAGTGCGTTAATTGAAATTAAATTGTTCTCCGTTCACTTCCTAATGAAGTTTTTCACTGTTTTTCTTATATCACAACTATCAAAATTGATAGCAAAACAAGGCTTCATAATTCTATTTGACCATTTTCAATGGCTTTTATTATGGCTGCACCTCTAGAGTTAACATTAAATTTTTCTCTAATTTTTTTAAAATGAAAATTAATATTTGCTTCTGAGCAATTAAGTATGCGTGATATCTCCCATGTTGTTTTTCCAATTAAATACCAAGAGCAAACTTCTTTTTCTCTTTTACTTAATTTAATGTTGTTTTTTTTGTTTTTTAAAATAATTAAATAGTGTAGTATTATGTCTCTTAATGCTATTAATTGATTGAAATTTTTATTTATTGTCCTTATATAATCATCTTCTTTGCAATAAAAAGATAAAGTTAAAATTCCAAACTCATGATTAATACCATGCATAGGAAAAGATATGCCATGATTTATTCCATAATCTTTAATTTCATGGGAAAAAAGTGATTTTTTTTCTAGTTTATTGCAATCCCATATGAAAGGGATAGTGTTTTTTATGCAATATTCAAAAATTGGATTGTTATTGATATATTTATCTTTTTGATAGTTTAAGGCTAATTGATCATTATTGGTGATGAAATTTGATTCTTTAATATTACTTTTAGTTGAAGAGTAAAAGAGAGAATACCATTCTATATCAGTAATAGATTGAATGGTTTTAATAACAAAATGGAGATCATTAAACTCCTCAACAACACAATCCGAATAAAATTCATATAAGTCAATCATAATTTAACCTGGGTATTGTTAAATATTTCAAAACGTTAATACTAAGATTAGTCCAATAATTGACTAGAACAACTATCAAATCTGATAGTTGTGATATAAGCAAAACAGTGAAAAACTCTACTAGGAAGTAAATGGGGAACAATTTAATTTCAATTAACGCACTTTAAATTAAGTGAGGATTTTATGAAAAAGCCTGCCATAGGTTTGCTCCTTAGTATTGTCTTTTTTTCAGAAAATACTTTTGCTTTCACGCAAACAGAAAATAAAATCGATGTACAAAATGATATTGCTAATATATTGACCCAACAATATAATAATACCGTTAAAGATTGTGGTGATGCTCAATCACCTGCTTTTCTTTGCTCTGGAGTTATATTGCGTGGCACTAAACATTCAAATGATTATAGATTTTGGCAACCTAGCCCATCATCTATAAAAAGTGGTGGTGTTTCTTTTTCATATTTAAGGAAAGACGCTAAGTTTAAACGTTTAGCTTATGGATATAGAAATGGATTTATTATTTTCCCTGAACATATAGCGCCTAAAGATAGAGTCGATTTTTCTGTATTGTGTGCATTTCCTATTGATGGCTATACAAATGAGAGAGCGAATCAAGGTTGTGGTGAAAATATCACTAAGGCGAAAGGTAAAGGTAAATCTTGCCAAGAACAAAATGTGATGAATTCCGATGATTGGATAAAAAATTATAGGAAAGTAAACTCTCAAGATATTTTTCAATGTGGATTTAATGTTACTCAAGATGTGAATAATCCAGCTATAGCTTTCTATCAAATGTTAGAAAGTATCAAAAAAACTTCCACGTACTCCTAATACTCCACCAAAACAGAATGAAATCAGAATTTCAATCTGGGAAGAAAATGAGCCTAATAAATTACCTATTGAAGCCCTTTTTTATTCAGAAAATTCAGGTTTAGCTGATGCACAAAAAGATCAGCGTGATTATAAAAACGCAACAGGTAAGTTTTTGCCTATTGTTAAAATGCTACTACCAAGAACTTTAAACGAGGATGCATTATTCAAATTTAATATTGAAGATCAAGTTATTAAGCCATAAACGATTATTGGATTACTGTAAGTTCTATTTTTCATACTGAGATTACTGTAGTGGAGATAATCATCATCGGCTTTATTCTCTGTTCTCGGTATTTTGTTTAGCGACAATTATCAGACCATAAATAAAGCCTTTTTTCTATCTAAAATAACAGGTTGCAGCTAAAGATCTTGTTTATGATTCTTTGGTGACTGTCTTTCTTGTAAATTTCCATTACTCACCTGCTCTAATGATTTGAGCAAATGTTTAGCGTTAGCCGGTGAACGTAGCAGATAGGCAGTCTCTTCAAGGCTTGCATATTCCGCACTCGAAATAATGACACAATCTCCACCATTTTGTCTGGTAATCAATGTTGGTGTGCAATCCTTAACAGCTTGATCCATAATCGAAGCAAGATTTCCCTTTGCAACACTATATGTGGTCTTCCGCATAATATGACCTTTTCAATATAGTATAAATCACACCCAAACATTGGGTACAACATCAAGCCAAATAACTATTTGCGCCATCCGTGGCGCACTCTCTTTATTTTTATGACTATTGCAAGTCATCCATTTAATTAAGCAGTAGCATCTGAAATTAATTGAGTTGCCGGGACATCCTGTCCAAATCCTCGCAGCCCAACCACATGCACATGTTCGTGGTTTTTAAACACTTTACGCACCAGTTTATAAGTGGTCCCTTTTTCAGGGCTGATATTTTCCGGGGCGGCGATAATCAACTGCATTTGCAGGCGCTCACATAATTCAAACAAAGTAGCGATAGATTTAGCATCCAGACGCGCCGCCTCATCAAGGAATAACAACCGGCAAGGGGAAATATCTTTACCACGCAAACGGCGGGACTCTTCTTCCCAACTCTGCACCACCATCACCAGAATAGACATGCCGGTACCGATCGCTTCACCGGTAGACAGCGCCCCACTCTCTGCTTTCAGCCAGCCATCCGATCCACGGTTAACTTCAACATCCAGTTCCAGATAGTTGCGATAATCCAACAACTCTTCACCTATGGTTTGCGGCAAGCGCTGCCCCATATCCACTTGCGGATTCAAGCGCTGATAAAGTTTTGCCATTGCCTCCGAGAAGGTCAATCGCTGGCTGTTAAATAGATCCTGATGTTGTTCCTGCTGTTCAGACAACACATCCAGCAATATCGCGTGGCTTTCACGCACGTTTACATTCAACCGCACACCACGGACTTGTCCGAAGGAGACCGCTTGTAATCCCTGATTTAGCATGCGGATGCGGTTCTGCTCACGTTGAATGGTTTTGCGGATAATATTCGCCACACTCTTCGAGCTAATCGCTAATTTCTGCTCACGGGCAGTCAGCTCTTCCGTCAAACGAGCCAGCTCGATTTCCATCTGTTCAATGGCATCAACCGGATCGTCAGTGCGAATAATATCTTGGCGAATACGTTCACGCAGGTGCTGATAAACGGCAATAAAGAACTGAATTTTACGTTCAGGGCGTTTCGGATCTTCGGATAAACGCAGCGCATCACGTAGATGTTCGTTATCCGCCACCGCTAAGCGCAACGCCCCCAATGCCTTATCCGACATGGAACGTAACGCGCCGCCCTCCATATACGCCAGTTCACGACGATGCAAGCGACGCTCAACGCCGTTATCTTTCACCATGCGCATTACCGCACACCAACCCGCTTTAGCCGAAACCACCTGTTCACGAATTTGATGGTAATCGCGTTCCAGTTTCCGCAGTTTTTTCTGCAAGCTTTCCATCTCCGCTTCACAAAAAGCGATCTGCTTCTCAAGCTGGTTAACTCTGGAACGGTTAGTACTGAGCGCTTCATGGAGTCGATCACGGCGCTCGCGAGCACGCATTTCAGCATTCGCATCCGCCTGAACACCGATCTCTTTCATCTCCTGATGCAGCTCTTTCAGCATATCCTGTTTGGTTTCGTAAGAGCTTTTTAGCGATGCCAGCACCTGATTAAACTGGGAATATTGCGCTTGCTGTTGACGTAGTTGTTCGCGAGCACGGCGGCGGTCCGATTCTGCATGTTCCAGACGCTGACGCAGTTTGTCATTCAGATCCGCATTTTCGTTGAGCATACCGGCAGAATCACTGTAGCTAAAATGCGCACGGCGCTGCACCACTTCCACCAGCGCGAAAGCCCGTTGTTTAGCCTGATGCTGGCTCTGTTTAGCGGTTTCATAGTCCTGTTGCAACTGCTCATGCTGCTGTGGATCGCTTTGCAGAACCGCAACCATCGGTTCTAACTTCACCAGTGCCGAACCGTGTTGTTGCAGGAACCGAGCCGCTTCCTGCGCTTCGTCCAGCTCTTCGCGCATTTCTTCTACGCGATCGATCAAGGTTTCATCCAGCAATAACGTGACTTGAGGAATCAGGCGATTTAATGCCGTCAGGCTCTCCTTCGCCTGAGTATATTGCTGGCGCTGCTGTTGAGTCTGCTCTTCAAATCGGGATAATTCACGCTCCAGTTCCGTGTGACTCTGCCTCAATTCGCGGATTTCCGCTTCCGGATCGGCATCAAACGCCACAGAGAGGTGTTTTCCCACAAACTGACTGAATGACTGATGCGCACGCTGGATTTTCTGCACATCAAAAGAGAGCGTGGCGTAACGTTCCGCCAAAGTGTCGCGCTCCAGATTCAAGGCTTCTAAACGATTTTCTCTAGCGGCGCGACCAAACAACGGCAATTCAGGATAACGAGAATAACGCCATTGACGGTCAGAAGATTTGACCAGTACCGCATTAGTCTGCTCTTCGGCATTAAATACGCTGTCATCAAAGGATTGCGGATCACCTTCAATTAAATAGAGATCTTCCGGGCAATCTTCCAGCGTTTCAAGATGTGGACGCACCAAGGAAAGATCGGGCACCACAATGCCGTGGCGTGCGGGTCCATACAGGGCGGAGAAGTACGGCGCATCATCAATGGTGATATCGTCATAAATCTCTGACAGCAAAACCCCGCCGAAACGTTCCGCCAGCGCAATCATCCGGCTATCTTCCGCACCGCTTGGTTGGCTGAGACGTTCAATCTGCTGTTCCAGATCACGTTTTTGCGCCGCAACTTCATCACGTTCCACCGTCGCTTCACGCTCGCGTTCAAGCAACCGCTGCATATACTCCGTCACGTCATTGCTGCTTGCCAGTGCTTCACCGCTCTGTTCACATAGCTGATGCAGGGTATCCTGCGCAGCCAGCCAGACCGGAGCGCGGGCAGTCAGTGACTGAATTTTCTGTTTCAGTTGTTCAAGCGCCTGACGCATCTCCATACGGCGCTCACCACTTTCATTAACGCTTAGGCTCAGTGCTTCCTGACGGGCTTCAAGTTCATCCTGTAACCCTTCCAGATCTTCGGCCTGATATTGCCGCCCCTGACGTTTGCAAAATTCGTTTAGTAAACGCTCTGCATTTTGTTGGTTGTTTAGGCGCTGTTCCAGTTCAGACAATCGCATTCGCAGTGGCTGCACCTGATCCGCCAGATGTTGCTGTGACGGCCAATCACGCAGTAATTCACGAGCACTCTGCCACGCTTCATTGCGGCTGATTTCGCCAACCATACTTTTGACTAATTGATACGCCTGTTCGAACTGATTATGAGCCGCATCTGCAACACTTAATTTCTGTTCCAACACCAACAGGGCTTCTGTCGCCTGCTGCTCTTTAGCCTGAAAAGTTTCCAGCCATTTTTCTGCATTATCGGCGGAAAGATCCGGTAACCGGCAAAGTTCACGAGCACGTTCCAGCGCTTGTAGCGCTTGTTGATACTGAATTGCGCGGGTTTGCTGAACATCCAGCGCCTGCTGGTAATCCGCCAACTGGCTTTTCAGCTCATCGACTTCTTGTTCTGCCGCTTCTGCTCTGGCTTCATATTCAGCCTGTAGCTCTCCCGCTTCTTCAACAACCTCTGTCTGTTCTTCCAAACGGTAGGAAAGTTCTTCCAGATCCCCCTGATAACGATCAATTTTTTCCTGCTGACGCATGGCGGTTTGCACCAGATTCAGGTGGTCACTAGCGGCCTGATAATCCGTTTCTAAATCGTCAGAAGCGCCATTCTGCTCAGTCAGCTCTCGCGCTATCTCTACATGACGATACTGCTCGGTTGCCAGTTGCCTATAGCTGCCAAACAGTTCTCCACGCAATGCCAATGCTTGATCCAGATAGGTACGCCGCTCATTGGCATGGCGCATATAATCAGCGGAAACGTAAGAAGTTGCTTCGGTGATCAAGTGCTTGAACAGATCGCGATCAGATTGAGTTACCCGGATAGCTTCCAGTGTTATACGGTTTTCACGCAGCGCCGCTTCCATATCCTGAAATGCCTTGCGAACACCGCTATTTTCCGGCAGCAAATAATCGCGCAGGGAACGGGTAATGGCGCTGGAGATACCTCCGTACAGAGAAGCTTCGATCAGACGATAGAATTTACTGCGATCACTCGCTGAACGCAGGCGTTTAGGTATCACACCCAAATCAAACATCAGCGCATGATAATCGGTAATGGAGTTAAATTGTTTGAACTGCACGCCTTCCATCTCATCAAGACGATCTTTCAGTTCATTGAGCGGCAATACACGCGCTTGTCTTTCACCGACATTTTCAGTCAGTAATTGAGTCGGCTGGATCGCGGTTGGCAAGCCTTGGATCATAAAAGGTTTGATATCAACTTTACGGTCACGCCCCGCAACCTGTTGCAACCTCACCCCAACGATGACTCGCTGATGCCGAGAGTTAATCACATCCAGTGTTGAGTAACAGACCCCCGCACGCAACTTGCCGTGCAAACCTTTATCGCGAGAACCGGAAGTGGCGCCGGCTTCGGTGGTGTTACGGAAATGCAACAAGGTTAAATCAGGGATCAGCGCGGTGACAAAAGCCGCCATCGTGGTGGATTTACCCGCCCCATTCCCCCCTGACAAGGTGGTTACTAATTCATCAAGATCAAATGTTCTGGCAAAAAAACCATTCCAGTTAACCAGCGTCAGTGAACGAAATTTACCGCGTTCAATCATGGTTGTTCATCTCCCGCATCTTCTGCTGAGTTATCCGGTGTTTCATCATTTTCACTATCATCAAGCGACAAGCCGCCTTCAACCGGCATTGCTTCACCGTCACGGATCATCCTCAGTTGGACTTCACGAGGATCGTCGCCACTGCGTACATCCGCACCAAAACGGAATACCGTCTCAGTGATGGTAAATTTATTACTGTCATTTGGTAGGATATAGACCATACCCAGACGACGCAGACGGTTTAGTGTCGTGCGCACTTTTTCCTGCAATTTCTGTTTATCTAAATCGGAACCGGAAGAACGCTGGTTGACAAACTTCATCAACTTGCCCTCATCGGCCAATGAGATCAGCTCTTCGTACAACTCTTGAACCGTAAAAATCCCCTGATTAGCCAAGCGTTCCGGGCTGAGATAGAGATAACAGAGAATTTTTCCCACCATCATATCCAGCTCTGATAATACCGAGCGCGGGATCAAGGTCGTTGAACGGGGACGCAGATAGAAGAAGCCTTCCGGCGCACGGATCAACTCCACATTATAGCGGGCGTAAAATTCCTCCAATTGCTCCTGAAAGTCCATCAGATAAGCATGGTTATCAAGATCATCTATCCCGATATGACGACCTGCACGAAGTTGGCTATCCAGTTCCGGGAAAAGTGAATTGGCTAACGCCTGTGCCAGTTTAACTGGCATAAATTGTTCAATATGTGTCGATGACATGTGCCTGTACCTTGGCTCCGTAATCATTAATCGCTAACCATTCCGCTGGCAACCCAGAGAAATCCGCTTCTGCCACACCCAATCGTACAGCCTGATCCACCAAAATACGCGCCACATCAAAGTGACGAGAGAGCGGATGCTGAGCAAGGTAATCCCTTAACACTGCACCTAAATCCAGTGGGCGCTGTTCCTGTCGATATATCAACAGCGCTTTTTCAATCATTTCTGCCAGCTGTTCGTTTATTTCACTGAATTCTTCATATTCCAGTTCTAATGGCAGTTCACCCGTCACCTCTTCATTGCGTAACGTCAATTCTTCGTCCCGCATATCGAACAAACGTTCGGCGTTAGCAATGGTGAGGGTCCACGGATTATCAAAATAGTGTTGAACTGATTGACGTAAGCGCTGAGAGAAAATCCGGTTTTTATCCATATCAATCGCAGTACGGATAAATTTGTGAACGTGACGATCATAGCCAATCCATAAATCAATCGCCTGCTGACCCCAACTGATAATACGGTCCAATTTGCTTTGCAGATCAAATACCAGTTTATCAACCAGTTCTGATCCGCCGCTGTCCATGTTGGCTTCCTGAATACGCAGCAAATTAGCCTGTAATTTATCTCCGGCCGCTTCTAGTGTGTCCTGGAGTTCCCGCAACGTTCCTGATGTTTCGGATAACAGTTGCTCACAGTTGGCAATCGCTGCCTGCCAATCTTGATTCAGCAACGCCGCAATATCTTCTTTAACCGAGCTTTGCTGCTCGTCCATTACGCGCTGAGACATGTCGATGCTGTCGAAGATTTCTGCAACAGAATATTTCAGCGGCGCAAAAACATTACGGTGCCAGTGAAATTCATCTCCCCCTTCTTCTGCCGCTTCCGCAGCCCGGTGCAACTCACTCGCCACCACCGAAAGTTGCATCGAAAGACGTAAGGTAGAAAATTCCCGCTGACGAATATAGTAGTCACTGATACCCATCCCAAGCGGGGTTAAGCGATAAATTGCATTGCTCTCGGCCAATTCACTGGTAAAACGGTTAAGAATTTTCTGACGCACCATATCATTGATGGCATTGTTGGCCCGCACAGCGACAGATTCTGTGGTTTGCTCAAATCCTTTGCAAACTTCACGAAAGGCATCAACCAGCTCCCCTTCGCTCATCTCGCCATCCAGACGCTCACTGTTCAACACCGCGATGGCCATCAGAAAAGCCAACCTTTCTGCGGGCAGGGAGATGGAAAAATCGTTTTTCCTAGCCCAAGACACCAGTTCCGGGACAGTCTGGGAATATTCACTCATAATTTGTCCTCTAAACTGTTAAAGCTGGCTTGCGTGCCATGACATGAATGTAGCGCCCCAGGCTGATATAAGGCTCCTGTCGGCAATAACGCTGTTCCAATTCCAGCAACGCCGGAAAGTTTTCGCTCTGTAATTGGCGATTTTGCAAATAATCGTGAAAAACACGCACACCGGTTTTACCGGTAATCGTCATATTTAATTCATCAAGCCATTGATATACCTGTTCAGGCGCCAATGGATTCTGAGGCGATAATGAACGTTTTCTGCGACGTTGTATATTGGGCGTCGCCAAATGAAAATTACCTAAAATAGCATTACGCATCACCAAACCATTGGCATTGTAAAACATTAAAGATAGAGCGCCACCCGGATTAATGATATTCATTAGCACTTCTATTACATATTTCTGATCGGTAATCCATTCCAGCACTGCATGAAATAATACCAAATCTACTGGCTGCTCTATATATTGGCTAATTTCCTGTACCGGGCTTTGTATAAATTGCATATTTTGGCTGACCCCTTTCTCTTCCGCGGCCAGCCTTGCCCGCTGGATCATCTCTTCTGATAAATCACACAATATCACTTGATGACCCAATGCAGCTAATTGACATGCCATATTTCCCTCACCACCACCCGCATCTAAAATACGCAGTGAACGCTGAGGTAATTGAACCAGTAATTCGCTGATATCCTGCCAGACAACGGCTTGCCTGATTTTACCTTTGGTTGTGCCGTAAATATTACGAGAGAATTTGTCTGCAATATCATCGAAATTGCGATCCCGCATGAAAAACTGCCTCACTAATGGAATAGATTTGATTTATCTGTTGAGATTTCATTACGCTAACTGCTATTTTCGCACAGCATTCGTTGATATAACCACTTTTGACGACAAACTGTGAACCACATGGCTATAATTCAACCAAATTAAGGCAAATAAATGCAATTTCTATTTAAAAAGTACTTGGGTGCAATGGTAATGCCTCTGCCATTAATATTGCTAATTTCACTTGCTGCTTTATTACTGCTGTGGTTTACCCGTTGGCAAAAAACAGGAAAAACAGTTCTGACATTCAGTTGGCTCACGCTACTTCTTCTAAGTTTACAACCTGTTGCCGATAAGCTGCTGTTACCACTGGAATCGGTTTATGCTAAAAGTGCCACATCTGATCCCAGTCATATCAGTCCACCGGTTGATTATATCGTCGTTCTTGGTGGCGGCTTCACTTATAACCCAAATTGGGCGCCCAGTTCAAACTTACTTAACAACAGCTTGCCGCGAGTAACAGAAGGCATTCGCTTATATCGCCTGAACCCCGGCTCTAAAATGGTCTTTACCGGTGGTAAAGGAACGACTACTAAAAGCAGCGCGGAAGTCGCCGCTATCGTAGCACAATCGCTCGGCGTGCCCGCAGAAGATACGATCGCACTGACAAAACCAATGGATACTGAGCAAGAAGCCAATGAGGTTGAGAAACTGATTGGTAAACAACCCTTTATTTTAGTGACTTCCGCCAATCATATGCAGCGAGCGATAACTTTCTTTCAACAGCATGGGTTAAACCCCATTCCCGGCCCGGCTAACCAATTAGCGATCACTTCACCATTACGCCCTTGGGAAAAATATCTGCCCTCGGCTTACTTTCTATCCCATTCAGAGCGGGTATGGTATGAAACTTTAGGCACCCTCTGGCAACGCATTAAACCTTCGAAAGATTTGGAACAGCCACAAAAATCAAAACATTCTCAACCGGAATAATCCTAGAGCTACTTCTTGAAGTCAAAATGATGGAGAAACGAAAGCGCAATAGAAACAATATAGAAATAAACAACATAGAAATAAACAGCAATAAAATGACGCGCTTTCGTTAATCCAAAAATAAATTCAAACTACTAATCAGTCTCAATAAACATTTTTCTGACTGCGATCAGATCTTCCGGGGTATCAACACCCACTGCCGGCGCTTTTGATGCAATTCCCACGTGAATTTTCTCGCCGTACCAAAGTACCCGCAGTTGTTCCAGCATTTCAATTTGCTCCAACGGGCTTGGCTCCCATTGTACATAGCGACGGATAAAACCCGCGCGATAGGCATAAATACCAATATGACGCAGGAAATTATCTCCAATCGTTTCCCGTGATTGCATAAAGCGGTCACGCTCCCAAGGAATAGTTGCCCTAGAGAAATAGAGCGCATAACCCTGCTTATCCATAACGACTTTCACTGCATTAGGGTTAAAAGCTTCCTCTGCATCATGAATCTGCACGGCCAACGTTGCCATTCCCGCTTTACAGCCCGCCAAATTTTCTGCAACCTGTTTAATAATCTCTTCGGGAATCAGTGGTTCATCACCCTGAACATTAACGATAATTTCATCATCGGCAAATTGATATTTATCGATAACCTCAGCTAACCGTTCAGTACCAGAATGGTGATTTTCGTTGGTCAAGCAAACCTCACCACCGGCAGCCACAACTGCATCAACAACATCATGATTATCTGTTGCTACAATGACGCGTTTAGCACCTGAACGCTTTGCCCGCTCCATGACGCGAATAATCATCGGCTTACCATGAATATCCGCTAAAGGTTTACCGGGTAAACGGGTTGAAGCAAAGCGGGCTGGAATAATAACGGTGAACATGCCTTATTTTTCCTCATCCAGAGGTAATTCACGAGCTTCGTGATCTAACAGGACGGGAATACCATCACGTACAGGAAACGCAAGTCGATCCAACTTACAGATGAGTTCACAATTCTCTTTATCGTAGCTGAGTTTTCCGTTACATACAGGACAGGCAATAATTTCAAGTAAACGGTGATCCATACATCCTCCAATTATGGAGCTTTAATTTAGTGCAACTTAGTGCGACCCAGAATAACATAAGCTTGGTATCATCGTTAGCTCTTGTTATTTAATCTTTCGATCCCTTTCCCAACATTATCTACTGAAAAATTAAGCAAGCTGATGAAAGCCCAAAACCATCTTGGTAGCCGTTATTGGCACAATCCCTAATTGCTAATAAATCATCAATATAGACAACAAATAAAAAACCGGAGAGTAAGCGTCGTCGTCAAAAATGACTCACTTCGTTACTCTCCGGGTTTTACCAAAGGTCCGTTTAAATAAACGATTACCTTTGTTTGCATATGGTTCAATGCTTCCTCTTTACCACTTAAAGAATGGCAATAAAATAGCTTGATTTTGATAGGGTTTCAGAATGCTATCACATCTGCTGCGGTTAAATCATAACCTTTACGAATAATTGAAAATTCTACATCCTGCCCTTCTGTGAGTGACTTGTTTTTTGTATTCGCAATCGCTTTTCTATTGACGAATATGTCTTGTCCCCCATCCTGTGGAGAAATAAAACCATATCCTTTATGCTCATCAAACCATTTCACTCTACCCATCTTTAATTGTAATGTCATAATAACTCCCCCATTTGTCCATCTCACAATAATTTAATATATTGTTTTTGATGTCTTTTTACCCTTTATTCAATTTTCGAATAGAACCTCATCTCAGTTTCAATACCTTGACCTTGAAATACATTTTATTCGAGTAGTGCATCGTTTAAGTAACAGATACGAGCGGATATCCTACCAGAATCGTACATGTCTGAACCAAGAATACACAATAGTCGTTTATCCTTAATGGATAGTTTTAATATCAGTTAACAATGGCGAAAAATCAAATAAATCTGAAAAATTACTGATTGTACGAATTGTTGGCAAGGTGGGAACCGTTTTGGTAGGGAGCGGAAGGGCAATCTCCCTGTTGATTATCATCGGTTTACTACCGGCTCACAAAGGCCGCTTTGATTAAAACATAAAATTTACTTAATATTTTTATTCATCTCCAATAACGAACAGATCTTGTTCAACATTGTCTCTCCCTTTTCCTGAGGGAACCGAGCATCTACCGGTAAATACCACCAATTTGGTTGAGCAAAACTAAAACACTTAACCGCATCTTTTTCTGTCATCAGTAAATTCTGGTTGGTATCAGCCAGATGACACAATTGATCTTGTGTGTACTGTTGATGGTCGGCAAATGCATACTCTTTTTGCAGGTCAGCGCCTAACTGTTGCAAGGTCGCGAAAAACCGTGGTGGATGCCCGATTCCAGCCATAGCAACAGCGTGAGGTATCAAATTCACTGCGCGTTTTTCACCGCTAACCATATTCACAGCTAATTCGCCAGCTAATGTCATCGATAATTCGCCTGGCTGAGGCGTACCACCGTTGGTAATAATGGCATTGACCCGATTCAATCGCCCAGATAATTCACGCATTGGACCAGCAGGAAGCCACCAACCATTACCAAAACGGCGCACACCATCAATAACCGCAATTTCAAAATCTCGCTGCAAAGCATAGTGCTGTAAACCATCATCAGTGACGATTATATCCAATGGCGTATCTGCCAGTAATGCTTTCACTGCTTCAACCCGTCTTGGGGCAACTGCCACAGGTGCGCCAGTACGACGATGAATTAATACCGGCTCATCACCGGCCTGAGCCGTGGTGATATTTTCAGTCACCAACAGAGGATAATTTTCTGTTTTCCCCCCATAACCACGGGAAACAACACCAACCCGGCAACCTTTTTGCTGCAACTGCTCCACCAGCCAGATAACCACCGGCGTTTTACCATTACCACCGGCAGTTAGATTACCCACGACCACAACAGGTACAGGCGCTTTCCAGGATTGCCTCAACCCTGCTTTATAACTCAACCACCGTAAGCCACTTATCAACCCATAAAGGGCTGAAAAAGGTAATAACAGTAAATAAAGCCATGAGCGGCCTGACCATATGCGCTCAATCATTGCCCAAATTGCATCCGATGTAGTTGTGAGTAAACACCATTTTGTTGCTCCAGCAAAGAGAGGTGATTACCTCGTTCAACAATATGCCCATCTTCAATCACCAGAATTTCATCCGCTTTTTCAATGGTTGAAAGACGATGTGCAATAACCAGCGAGGTTCTGTTTTTCTGCAATTCATCCAATGCCGCCTGAATTGCCCGTTCAGATTCCGTATCCAACGCCGAAGTTGCCTCATCAAGAATCAGCACCGGAGAATCACGCAATAAGGCACGCGCGATAGCAATACGCTGACGCTGACCACCGGAAAGCAATACGCCATTTTCACCGATCATGGTATCCAGGCCATTATCCAGCTTCCTGATAAAATCCATTGCGTAAGCCATCTCAGCCGCCCTCTCAATCTCTTCACGGCTATATTGGTTTTCACTGGCATAAGCAATATTATTCGCTACCGTGTCATTAAATAAATGCACATTCTGCGATACCAGAGCAACCTGTCCACGCAAAGAAGAGAGCGTATATTCCCGTAAATCATGGTCATCAAGCAGAATACTACCTTCATTGACATCATAAAAACGGGTCAGCAAATTCGCTATTGTAGATTTACCCGAGCCAGAACGCCCAACTAAAGCGACAATTTTCCCCGCCGGGATATGCATAGAAATGTTTTGTAGCGCCGGCAGTTCCTTGGTCGGGTAGCAAAAAGTCACATTACGGAACTCAATATCGCCTTTCGCTTTTTTAAGCTCCAATTTGCCATCATCTTTTTCCTGTTCCATATCCAGAATAGCAAACAGAGTCTGACAGGCCGCCATGCCCCGCTGGAATTGCGCATTAACATTCGTCAAAGATTTTAACGGACGCATCAGCGCAATCATTGATGAGAATACCACGGTAATTTTACCCGCAGTCAGTGTGTCCATAATCTCCGGAAAACTTGCCGCATAGAGAACAAAAGCCAAAGCAAATGAAGCAATAAGCTGAATAATTGGATCAGAAATTGAGGAAGCAGAAACCATCTTCATGCCTTGTTGACGCATATGGTTACTGACTTTATTAAAGCGCTCAGTCTCTACTTTCTGCCCGCCGAAAATGAGCACTTCTTTATGCCCTTTCAACATCTGCTCAGCACTGGCAGTGACTTGCCCCATGCTGTTCTGCATATTTTTACTAATATCACGAAATCGTTTCGATACCACGCGAATCACTAATGACACGATCGGCGCAATCACAATCAGGATCAGAGATAATTGCCAGCTATAGTAAAACATCAAAACAAACAGGCCGATAATGGATGCCCCTTCCCTGACCACGGTAATCAGTGCACTGGAAGAGGAGGAGGCCACCTGTTCAGAATCATAAGTGATACGGGAAAGCAGAGTCCCTGTAGATTGCTGATCAAAAAATGATACCGGCATCCCCATCATATGGCTGAACAGATGGCGACGCATCTGCATCACTACTTTACCGGAGACCCAAGAGATACAATAACTTGATACAAACCCGGATAGCCCTCGCATAATCATTAAAGCAATCACAATCAGCGGCATCCATTTCAGTACATCACTGCTTGCTTTGCCGAAACCTTCATCAAGTAAAGGCTTAAGCAATGAAAGCATTAACGTATCACCGGCAGCATTAAGGATCAGTGCAACCGCAGCAACTACTAGCCCAATCCTAAACGGAGAGATAATTGGCCATAGTCGGCGAAACGTCTGCCAGGTAGAAAGGTCTTTATCATTCATTATTGAGTTACCAACACAAAAGAAATAGCGGGTTATTCTACTCATGATCACCACGAATACCAAACCACTGATGATACCAACGTGACATAATTTGTTGCCTATAGCTCATCATTTCAACATGATCGCCATAAAAATAACCCGTTATCTGCCCGGATACTGCGGTACTACGCCATTCTGCCCCGGTTTTACGATAACGTCGCTGCACCTTAACCGAAGGGAGTCGCCACGGGCTATAACGTGCAACAGAGGCCAGTGCATATTGTGGTGAGACGGTATGAATAAAAGCGGCTGTAGATGAGGTATTACTACCATGATGTGGAACTTGCAATATGGTCGATTTTAAATTCTCTTTTTCCATTCCCAATAGCTTATATTCCCCTTGTTTTTCCAGATCTCCGGTCAAAAGTAAGCTATGTTTGCCATCATCTACCCGAATGACACAGGATTCGTCATTACCTGCGTGTAATGATCTTACCGGCGGCCATAATACATGGAAGCTCAACCCTTGCCAGCGCCACTGTTCACCGCGTATACATGGAAGATGTCGCTGATTGATTAAAGAACTTCTCACAGCAATACCAGGATATTTTTGTTGTAAGAATTCTAACCCACCCGTATGGTCAAGATGATCATGACTGATAATAATCTGCTCTGGCGTTAATCGATGCCAACGCAAATAAGGGACAATCACTCTTTCAGCCATACTGCCGGTTTCCCAACGATTACCGGTATCAAAAATCAGCGCCTTGCCATCTTTTTCAATGATAACCGCAAGACCATGCCCAACGTCCAGCATAGAAAATCGCCACAGATATTCTTCATTGCGCCTCAAATAGCAGAGCATTATCCCCAAAGAAATAACAATCAGTAACTTATATGATTGCCACCAAGCAAATCGCCAAATAATGACAAAAAACCAACCAATAAACGTTATTAAAAAGGGAAAACGGCCAGTTTCACTCCATGACTGTTGCAAAACTGGCAAAGGAATTAAAGAGAAGGTTACAGAGTAATCGACTAATTGCCATAATAAAGCGTGAATAAAGGAACAAAAATTGCTTATTAATGCCAGCATAATCAACGGAACAGTAATAAAAGAGATGATTGGCACGGCCCAAAAGTTAGCCAATAAAGCAGAAAAATTGACGCCATGAAATAATAATAGCTGGAGAGGAATAAGCATCAGCATCATACCCATTTGCATATATAACCCACGCAGCCATATCCATTTCCAACCATAACGAAATGGCTCAATCAACGGCGCCCAAAAGAACCAGAACATTAGCGCCATCACAGCAAAGAAAGAGAGCCAGAAGCTATCAGAAAGCACAGTCAAGGGATCAAATAAGAGAATCATTGCGGCTGTCCATAATGCCCACTGCCAAGGGAAACAGAGAATATTTTTGTAACGTAAATATAGCCAGAGCGTTAAACCCAGTAATGCACGAATAGCCGGAATGCCCCAACCCGATAACCAGACATAATTTATTGCCACTATCCAACCAGTAATCAATGGAAATCTGTGCCCTATCCAATGCACGGGAAAAAAGAGTTGTAATAATCTTGCCATCCACCAACCAAACATACTGGCAACAGTAATATGCAACCCGGAAATAGCCATAAGGTGAGCCGTACCTGTTTGTTGCAATAATAAATTATCCTCCCTACTTAACCACCGACGCTCTCCGAATGCTAATGCCATCGCAATACCACTATGCCTCAATTCACGAATATCCGGTGCAATATGACTGACTAATCGCTGACGTAAGTTACATTCCCCATCAATTAATTCAGCATGAATGACTTTCCCTGTTAAAGGTCGGCGGATAGCTAATGCCCTACGCTGGCTATCATATCCACCTTGATTTAGCTGACTATGAACCGGTCGCAATTTCATTTTCAACAGCCATTCTTGACCAGCACACAGAGATTCAGGCGAAATATCCCAAGAAGCGGAAACATACAGTGGCGGAAAAACAACTCTATTTTCATTCTCAATAATACGCAGGATAACCCTGCCTTTCTCTTCATTATCTAATGATAAGCTTTCAATAATAACTCTAGATAAATGCACTTTCTCACTAAAATAGATTATCTGTTCGAGCAGATGATTTCCCTGCCAGCACCCAATAAGAAATGCCAGTAATGAAATTGAAACTATCCGGCAAAGACAAAATGGCAAGAATAAGCAGAATAGCGCCAGTAATAACAATGGAATAATCTGCCATTTACGTGGTAACTCAGACAGAAAAAGCAGGGGTACAATACCGATAATAATAGCTATTGCAGCCTGATTCACGCTAATGATTGGTATAGGTTGTTTCCAATTTGTCGTTATCTTGTTTATCAAAACTGAAAACCACATCCTTATTCATCCTTACCCTTTTATTTTCCCAGCAAAGTATTCCTTATTTTTTACAATGCAGCCAGAAGCACAAGAAAAATTATCAAACACCTTCGCAGATTAATTCCAGGCTAACAATCTTTTCAAAAATATATGCGAACAGCTTCGCAAATACAGAAACTGCCACCTGCTAATTACCCACCAAATGTTATATTGATAGCAAATGCAACATTGCGATACTGATATCAAATAAAATATTTCGTGAGGTTTCGTCTGCATTCCCATTACAGACATAAATAAACATTCTAAGCCATTAGAAACTCACGATAAGTTACATTATTCACTTATTATTATAATTAAATATTAAATTCATTTTTGAAATTATTAACAAAACCTATGAATTAATAGAACAATCAACCTAACCATATGTAAAACAATAGAAATTATTATTATCAGACATTACCTTAGTTATTGATCACTAAATTAGTGAAACTACTTAAATGACTGTCCACTTTTTGTTTTGTGATTACGATCGCATTGATTAAGTTTAAATAACATTAAATTAATGTTTCCATTCTATTTTTATATGGAAAATAATCAAAAAATCATGTTAAATACAATAAGGTGGTTTTTATGAAAAACAAAATAATTGTATCTGACTCTCTGCAAGAACATCATCTTACTAAACTATTTAATGATGAAGTGTTAGCAATCCATATAAAGAAATATGTTGATAACCCTCTTGCAGACAAGCTCTCTGATTTTTTCCTCTCCCACGAAAATCTAGAATGTCATCCTCATGATTTGAAAAAAGGAGATGAAGTTGTTTTAGTTGATTATGGTGTTGATAGAATCGGTCCATCTTACAATACAACTTTTGGCAAATCCAAAGATAGCGATAGCTATAAAAAATACTTTGAAAATGCACTACCTGCCATCAGAAACGTCAGAAATTTCTGTGCTCCAGTATTAGCCCCTTTCGATAAATTTCGTTTAGAACTGGATGAAATATGGTCCGCCGGGGCCAGTATTGCCAACTTTGAAGGTAAAAAGATGCACGCGGGTATTGCCAGAGTGATGAACAGGCCAGAACGCTCTTTCATGGTTGAAAAGCAACCTCATTTTGATGGCCTTCAACAACAATCGGTCAATTTGTTGGGGCAATTCTCAGTGAATATCTATATAAGCATGCCTGCAACTGGAGGAGAGTTAGAGCTGTGGGATGTTCCTGAAATCCCTATTACTGAGTTAATCGAAGATAATGCAGAAAATGATTGGCGAGGCACGCTTCCGCCATCCGTCCTTATTAAACCAGAACAAGGAGATTTGATCATAATAAACACCAGGAAACCCCATGCTATTCGTAGTTTTCCCGAGGGGTGCAGAATATCATTACAAAGTTTCATTGGATTATCACTAAATAAACATCTCATGTTATGGAATTAATTATATGGTTGATGTAATCAGTACATTAGGAACATTTTTTCTTTTAGGATTGGGAGCTGCGGCTCCCGTTGGCCCTATAAATATCGAAATTATGCGTAGACACTTGAATATCAGTTGTCTTCACGCAGTAGTTTTTGGTTTAGGCGCCTGTTTTGCCGATATAATTTATTTGTTACTCTTAGGTTTTGGTATATTGCAATTGTTTTCCAATACTATTTTCATGCCTATTTTGGGTTTTTTAGGGGCATTAATGGTCATTTGGTTTGGTATTACCAGCTTCATAAATAAGAAAAATGAGGAAAATATCAATATCATCTCCAAACCCTATCATAGGCAATTTTTTGATGGTGTATTGTTAACACTATTAAATCCATATAATGTTATTTTCTGGCTGTCTGTCAGTGCACAACTGAACAATATTGCATCAGGTAAATATAGTTTAGCTATTGGTGCAACAGGGACAATTATTGGCGTTATTGTTTGGGTTGCCTTTATTAATACTGTGATATTCTTCTCCAGAAAAATGCTCAGTCACCGTGTTATCAAGTTTATTAATTACACCAGCGGTGTAATTCTCATTATGCTTGGAATTTATTTCTTTTCATATTCAATAACATTATTTAATCTGAAATTTTCTTAAGTCAGGAAATGCTATGCCTGAGGGTCGAATAACGTTTTTAATCAAACGAAATTTCGTGGAGATCCTTAGGCATAATTAAAATAACCACTCTGGTTTCATTACTTATTGTTAATTAAACGAGAAGGATTATATCAAGCGGTGGAACATCTTATCCGTACTGAACAGAGGGTACCGGAACGGTAAAGATTTTCGATACGCGCATTAAATTCAAGAACTACGGCAAGGATATTCTCAATTCTCTGCTCCCATTCCATTGTGTTATCCAATAAGGCGTTTACGTCATTAAAAAAATAATCAAACAAATTTAGTTGAAGTTGCTGTGACTTTGGCATATATTTTATGCAAAGGTTTTTTAAATTAATTCCCTTGTAGGGAGAACTTCAAGATGAATGCACCTGATATCAAAAAAGCACAACATGTAGCCTACGCTCAGCGTGTAAAAGAGCAGATGAATGGTCGTACAGTTCCACAACGTGTTATACAAAGACCTTCTTTAAGTGTGCCATCAGGTAGCTCCGTTGCCAGTATGGCTCCGAACTTCTGATTCTTTCTCCTGTACCGAACATGATATAACCAGCCAAGTGTTTATAATATTTAGCTCTTTTTTATGACTGTTGAACACATACCGCCTTCTGAGCAAATTTATTTGCTCAATCAAGAGTTAATCCAAAACGCTGATAGCTTAGCAGGGCCAGCAATCACTATTGGTGGTCAAGCTGTGCGCTACTGGGTAAATACATACCTTCATAAATACTCAAAAAATAATCTACCTAATGAAGTGTTCATAACTTCCGTTGATGTTGATTATGTAACAAAACGAAACAATGTTGAAAACATCGCCAGAGCATTCAACGTTGAACCTCATTATAACAACCCGCTTGATCTCCCATCTATTGCAATATGTCTTCTAACCGATAAGGACACAAAGACGATCAAAGAGCATGAAGGCCGGTTGTTCTCTAACCCTGATAATAATGATGAATGTAACCTTGTTGATATCATTGACCGGCCAGCAGGTTTTGAACACGACGATTTATCTGGTGACAAACTATACTTGAATACAGAACGTTTTATGATTAATGCAGAGCCAGGTTCTCATGAGCTCGTCCGTGTTTTGAATCCTATCGCTTGCATTCGATCTCGCCTTGCCAACATTGTGAATAAAGTCAAAGACAATATTGAGATCGAGAAAGAGCGCATCAGAAGCCTGATGATCCCTGTTTATTACTTCCTGTTGGAAAAACTTGAGCATGAAGATTTTCGAACAGCCAGAAAATATGTTGAAGACTTTGGTTATCTGCTACAAGGACGAGCCCGGCGTCACTGTCTTGTGAAGTATGGGATTGAACTCCATAAAGTTCTTGAATCACTCCAAGTTAATCTCTCTGAACACAGGGATGATTACGAGTTGCCGGATATGTTTCTTGATGAAGAGTTAAGGCGAATAGCTGATCATCATAAGAACCAATATTTTAGGCTAAGAGCTCACTTACAGTTAGCCTAATACACCTTACAAGAACGAACTCTCTATTGGTGGGCGGTTTCAGACCGCTATTTTTTAAAGCCCGGTTTACCATTTCTGGCTCGCCATTCTTTGATTTGTTTCACTATTTCTTCAGGAGAATCATCCTGACCAGGCGATGGATAAAAGAGTATATCAGTACCATCAGGATGTTCTGATAAGCGGATAAAATCTTGAACTGCAACACTAGCTTCGTCCTCAGTTGCATAATCTGCATTGCACACTTTTCTAGCAAATTCTAAAAACTCAGATTCTGTATAATCTTCTAACTTTTCTTTCAGTTTCATTTTATTCCTCCTCTATTTGAATGAATTTCAATATGTCTTTTTTGTGTTATTACACGAAGATTATCGAGATCGTAGACTTCATCTCCGTCTTTAATAAATTTAACATGATGGATTTCATATTTTTCTCGATTTCAAACGTGTTCTTGTTGTGGTGAATATGGAGAATAACTCTTTTTTAAAACGCTTTATTGTGTGAATCAAATTGCTTAGACAATTCCGGATCATTACCAACCACTTTCCAAAACGCCCTTCTGAAATCATCGAAGTTATTAAATGTCCTTCCTCGCAACTTATCCGCTATCTGACTGGGAATCAGTGCGCCCATATCTTGTCCTGCAAGACTTAACCAGTTACCCTCAACTTTTTGCCCTCGACCAGTGACCACTCCCGGTTGATTTCGAGGGGTATTAAACATCACATAGATCGGTTTAATGCCTAAATTGGCTGGAAATACCAGAATGTAATCGCGAAAATCCTTCTCTTCCTGTATGGGCAACGATTCAATATCGCTACCCACTTTATCCGGAATCGGTAATACCGTTATCTGAGACGAAATAAACGGCTGTTACTCATTCCCGGTATGCGGTGGAACCTTGAATTCCTGTTCGTTTGGTGTCCATAGAATCGTTGGCCGATTTTCTCCCGGTTCCCAAAACTCGTAATTACCGGTGGCCGGATTCAGTTTCATCATACGAACCGGCACTTTATCCAGGCCACTTTCCGGACTGGCATGATACCCCTGAACAGTTATCCCGCCGCTTCTTTCATCTCTTATCCAGCGAAAACGAACACGGGTCGGCGCTTTACCAAACTGTTCTGCAATTTCACTAAGATGATGCTGGTTTAAGTAATCTTCTTCGCCTTCATTTAACCCGGATGAATAAAACGGCCCCATTAGTCCGACTGTCAACGGATTTGGTACCGCCAGCCAACGCCCGGCGCTGGTGATACCGCCACCGATGTAACGCATCACCAACGCTTCACTATCCGCTATAGCGCCACGGGTAGTTGCAGCCACAGCGATAGCAGCAGCTTCCGCTTTATCTTTACTGCCGCTAAGCCACCGTTTATACCACGGTAATTTTTTATCCTGCGGTTTATCCGGTTTGGGCGGATGTTTGTTATCCTGCGGGGGCTGTTCAGATTTTGATACCGTTACCGGAACAGGAAATAACGGAACCTGATATATCGCCATCCTACCAACGTTATTTACCGGTTCAGTCTTGGTTTCGCATGCAAGTGATTTCTGAGGACACAGGACAGGGGACACAACGTCAGATTGACAGGATTATGGGGAAGGTTTTCTCAGTATAAAAGTTAGCTCTTTTTATATGAATCTTGATTAGATAAAAGTGCCGACCAAAAGGCCAGCACTTTATTATTGATCTAAAACAGCATCGAAACGCTGTTTAGAATAAGCAATAACTTGTTATCTTCAAACTTAATCGTAGATATTCACGCGATCACGCAACTCTTTGCCAGGTTTAAAATGGGGAACGTATTTACCTTCCAGCTCCACTTTATCACCGGTTTTAGGGTTACGACCTACGCGCGGAGCACGGTAGTGAAGAGAAAAACTGCCGAATCCGCGCACCTCTATACGTTCACCATCTGCCAATGTTATTGCCATATGGTCGAGTATTTCTTTCACTGCATCTTCAACGGTTTTGGCCGAAATATGAGATTGCTGGCCAGCAAGTCTTTCAATTAATTCAGACTTGGTCATGAGTACCTCCCTAAACTACCGCACTTGGATAACACTTACGTGTTATCCACCGTTATTCACTTGAATTATTCGCCTTTCGCTGCTTTGAAAGCTTCAGCCATTGCATTGTTTGCAAAATTTGCGTCTTCTTGTTTGTTCACAGAAGCGATAGCGTCTTTTTCGTCAGCTTCGTCTTTAGCGCGAACAGACAAGTTGATAACGCGGTTTTTGCGATCAACACCAGTATATTTAGCTTCAACTGCATCACCCACGTTCAGAACCAGCGTTGCATCTTCAACACGGTCACGAGAAGCTTCTGATGCACGCAGGTAACCTTCAACGCCGTCAGCCAGTTCTACTGTCGCACCTTTAGCATCAACTGCGGTAACTTTACCAGTAACAATAGCGCCTTTCTTGTTCACAGACAGGTAGTTATTGAATGGATCTTCTGCCAGTTGTTTAATGCCCAGAGAGATACGCTCACGCTCTGCATCTACTTGCAGAACAACAGCCGCGATTTCATCGCCTTTTTTGTATTCACGAACTGCTTCTTCTCCAGCAACGTTCCAGGAGATGTCAGACAGGTGAACTAGGCCATCAATGCCGCCATCCAGACCAATGAAGATACCGAAGTCAGTAATAGACTTGATCTTACCTTCAACACGGTCATTTTTGTTGTGAGTTTCAGCAAACAGCTGCCACGGGTTAGCTTTACACTGTTTCAGACCCAGGGAGATACGACGACGTTCTTCGTCGATATCCAGAACCATAACTTCCACAACGTCACCAACGTTAACCACTTTGGATGGGTGAATGTTTTTGTTGGTCCAGTCCATTTCTGAAACGTGTACCAGACCTTCAACGCCTTCTTCGATTTCTACGAAGCAGCCGTAATCAGTCAGGTTAGTTACGCGACCAGTCAGTTTAGTGCCTTCTGGATAACGCTTAGCGATTGCTACCCAAGGATCTTCGCCCAGTTGTTTCAGGCCCAGAGATACGCGGGTACGCTCACGGTCAAATTTCAGTACTTTAACTGCGATTTCGTCGCCCACATTGACGATTTCACTTGGATGCTTAACGCGTTTCCAAGCCATATCAGTAATGTGCAGCAAGCCATCAACGCCGCCCAAATCAACAAATGCGCCGTAGTCAGTGAGGTTTTTAACGATACCTTTAACTTCCATACCTTCTTGCAGGTTTTCCAGCAGTTGGTCACGTTCTGCGCTGTTTTCAGATTCGATAACAGCACGACGAGAAACCACGACATTGTTGCGTTTCTGATCCAGTTTGATGACTTTAAACTCAAGCTCTTTACCTTCCAGGTGAGTTGTATCACGAACTGGACGAACATCAACCAGAGAACCAGGCAGGAATGCACGGATACCGTTCAGTTCAACAGTAAAGCCGCCTTTCACTTTGCCGTTGATGATGCCGGTAACAGTTTCTGCATCTTCGTAAGCTTTTTCCAGCATCAGCCACGCTTCATGGCGTTTTGCTTTCTCACGAGACAGAACAGTTTCACCGAAACCATCTTCAACAGCGTCTAGAGCAACATCAATTTCATCACCAACCTGGATTTCCAGCTCACCCTGAACATTTTTAAACTGTTCTACAGGAATAGCGGATTCTGATTTCAGACCTGCATCAACT
Organism: Photorhabdus hindustanensis; assembly: GCF_002968995.1. Taxonomy (NCBI): domain Bacteria; kingdom Pseudomonadati; phylum Pseudomonadota; class Gammaproteobacteria; order Enterobacterales; family Morganellaceae; genus Photorhabdus; species Photorhabdus hindustanensis. The sequence goes on along the minus strand of NZ_PUWT01000012.1, from coordinate 20,815 downwards.
AATACAACGTCTTTATCAATAGCAACAACGATGCCGCGAACGATAGCACCTGGACGAGTTTCAATAGATAGCAGGGATTCTTCAAAGAGTTGAGCAAAAGATTCTGTCATGTTAATGATCTTCAAGATTTTAATTTAACGTCCATTTAGCTTCCCGCCGAATGGGGTTGTTTTACATGCCCCGCTACGATTCCTGTAACAGGGTTGTTTAGTTTGCGGAAAATTCTCTACCCGCGTCGCGTACCCAATTTTTAGTACATCGTCATCAATTATAAGCTAAAAACTTAAAATCGTTCAGGTAATTGAAAGAATTTTTTTCGCATAATTTAGCGCCCGGTCGATAACTTCCTCGATAGACATACTGGTTGAATCCAATATTAATGCATCTTCAGCCGGCGCTAATGGTGCAACTGTCCGGTTACGGTCACGGTAATCACGCTCCTGTATCTCGGACAAAAGACATTCAAAGTTAACACTAAAGCCTTTTTCCTGCAACTGTAGCATACGTCTGCGTGCGCGTTCTTCTGCGCTGGCATCAAGGAATATTTTCACCGGGGCATCAGAAAACACTACGGTTCCCATATCACGGCCATCGGCAATCAAGCCCGGTGCGACCCGAAAAGCACGTTGACGCCGTAACAAGGCTTCACGAACTCGTGGGAAAGCAGCCGCCTGCGAGGCAGTATTACCGACCGTTTCGGTGCGGATCTCATTACTGACATCCTCGCCCTCAAGCATTACACTGAGCTTCCCTTTGCCAGGGACAAAACGTACATCAAGATTAGCAGCCAGAGGAACTAACGCATCTTCAGACTGGATATCCACCTGATGATGAATCGCGGCCAGTGCCAACACTCGATAAATAGCGCCTGAATCAAGCAGTTGCCAGCCTAAAGCCTCTGCCAATGCCTGGCATAACGTTCCTTTACCTGCACCGCTTGGCCCATCAACAGTTATTACTGGGGCTATCGCCACCATTATTGTTCTCCTTTAGCATGGCAAGTTCACACTTCACCAGATGCTGAATATTTACTCAATAAAATAATCAATATCTGCCGTTTATTATATGCACTCATAGAGTGAACGAAATAAGCGCATGCCATGTAGATAGATTTTGCTCAAAGAAATACGCTTTATTGAATCATAATAATCGATAATTATGACTTTCGCTGGCTTAATCTCTCCAATTGATCGAAATAATCGGGAAAAGTCTTTGCTGTACAACCTGGATCGAGAATGGTAACCGACGTATCGGACAGCGCCACCAACGAGAAACACATCGCCATTCGGTGATCATTATAAGTGCCAATTTCAGCAGGTAATAATCTTGATGGCGGTGTGATGCGAATGTAATCAACCCCCTCTTCCACCTCTGCGCCGACTTTACGTAATTCAGTCGCCATCGCATGGAGCCGATCCGTCTCTTTTACCCGCCAGTTGTATATATTGCGAATGACGGTCTCCCCTGCCGCAAACAACGCCGTGGTTGCAATGGTCATAGCAGCATCAGGGATCTCATTCATATCCATATCAATGCCAGTAAGGGTGCCACGTTCACATTCAACAAAGTCATTACCCCAACGAATTTTCGCCCCCATTTTTTCCAGTACATTGGCAAATTTGGTATCCCCTTGCAGGCTATGTTTACCAATTCCGGTCACCCGTACAGTGCCGCCTTTAATTGCTGCGGCCGCCAGAAAATAGGAAGCAGAAGAAGCATCACCTTCAACCAAATAGTGACCAGGAGAAACGTATTGCTGTCGGCCTTTAATATGGAAAATCTGATATTGGTCGTGATTTACGCTAATACCAAAACTTTTCATTAATGCCAGAGTGATATCAATATAAGGTTTGGAAACTAATTCCCCTTGAATATGAATCTCAGAATCATTTTCTGCCAATGGCGCAGCCATCAGCAATGCGGTCAGAAATTGGCTGGAAACACGGCCATCTACCATTACTTTGCCGCCGATAAAGCCGCTTTTGATGTGTAGCGGCGGATAATTTTCCTGCTCCAGATAATCAATTTCCGCCCCCCCTTGACGCAAAGCATCCACCAGGTGACCAATCGGACGCTCTTTCATTCGGGGTTCACCAGTAAGAACAACGTCATTTTTGCTCAGGCACAACGCGGCGGTTAGGGGACGCATTGCCGTGCCGGCGTTACCCAAAAACAGTTCTACCGGCCCTTTATGGGTAATTAACCCACCAATACCATCAACTTCACAACAAGTACGATCATCAGATAAACGATAACTGACACCCAACGCAGCCAAAGCATTGAGCATATGGCGAATATCATCACTGTCTAACAAGTTAGTTAAGCAGGTAGTGCCTTTGGCGAAAGCCGCCAGTAATAGCGCACGGTTAGAAACACTTTTCGACCCTGGCAGGTTAATAGTTCCACTAATGGAGGAAATAGGTTGTAACATCAGGGATTGCATAAATAACAGGCTCTCCGATTCTCGATTATATTTAATTATAAGTGAGTCATTTTTACGTTCGAGGAAATATTTTTTTACCTTGAATAGACCGGGAACCATTGTTCCCGGTAATGGTTGGCAAATTAGCCGTTACGACGCTCAAAATCAGCCATAAAATCAACCAAAGCCTGAACCCCTTCTATCGGCATCGCATTATAAATAGAAGCACGCATACCGCCGGCAATCCGATGTCCTTTCAGTGCCTGCAACCCTTGTGCATCAGCCTCTGCCAGAAATTGGCTATCCAGTGAAGCATCAGCCATTTGGAACGGCACATTCATCAGGGAACGATTTTCAGGAGCAACCTGGTTGCGATAAAAATCACTGTTATCAATCGCGCTATAAAGCAGTTCAGCCTTAGCCTGATTACGTTTCGCCATCTCTTGTACCCCGCCTTGCTCTTTCAGCCATTTGAAGACCAATCCCGAGAGATACCAAGCAAACGTCGGCGGTGTGTTGAACATAGAGTCATTCTCCGCCAGAACAGCATAGTCAAAAATAGACGGGGTTTCTTTGCGGGCTTTGCCTAATAAATCTTCACGCACAATAACCAATGTGAGGCCCGCAGGACCAATATTCTTCTGCGCTCCCGCATAAATCATACCGTAACGGCTAACATCCAACGGCCCGGAAAGAATAGAAGAAGAGTAGTCGGCAATAATCACTTTATTATCATCAAAATCTGGCTGTTCATGAATGGCGATACCATCAATAGTTTCATTCGGGCAATAATGAACATAAGCCGCATCATCGCTCAATGACCATTCACGCATTGGTTTAACGCTTTTCAAGCCATTAATTTCGGTTTTGATATTAATCACATTCGGCGCACAATATTTTTGGGCTTCTTTAACTGCACATGCAGCCCAATAACCGCCATCAATATAATCGGCTTTAACATTATCACCCAGCAAGTTCATCGGAATAGCGGCAAATTGACCGCGGGCGCCGCCATGACAGAACAATACTTTATAGTTTTCAGGCACTGATAATAGATCTCGCAAATCATTTTCAGCCTCCTTTGCTACCGCGATAAACTCCTTACCGCGGTGACTGATCTCCATAATTGAAGTCCCAATACCATTCCAGTTGCATAGCTCCTGTTCAGCTCTACGCAATACTTCAATCGGTAACATAGCGGGACCTGAACTGAAATTATATACCTGATTCATTTACCTCACCTTATTCTGACGAAATAACAATGATTGATAGCAATAAATAATCTGATATATCGGTTGTACCATTCCCATTTCATTGCTGCAATGGTTATTCAAACGTTGAACAAAACTATCGCAAAAATAGCCAATAAACTAGTGCATTCAGCGCTATTACAGGTGAACTGCTTATTCTTTCTCTTTTTTATCCACAGCTGTGATGAGGAAGGAATAATGTAAATGGCGAATCGGGTAAAGCAATAAGGCCATGATTTTGGTAAAAATGCACTGCATTATCATCTTTTACGTCAACAATAAGAAAGATATTTTCGGAGGAAGAAATATTAGGACGCATTCCGCGCCCTATTGTTATCTCTGAATCACGAATCAATATTTCACAAACATCTGGTGAATTTTCACCGGATCATGCGTTTCAGTCAGCGCCAATTGTAAAAGTACTCTGGCCTTTTGCGGATTCAGACGTTCAGAAGCGACAAAGCCGTACTTACTATCATCCACTTCCGCATCCTGAGTAACATATCCTACCGGTACACGGCTTGATCTGACGACCACAACCCCATCTTTAGCCGCTTGGGCCAAGGTATCGAAAATCGCCTTGTACATATTACCGTTGCCCACACCAGCGCTGACAATGCCTTGGTAACCATCTTTCAGCAGAGCTTTCGCCGGCAGATCAGACGCATTGGCGTAGTTATAAACAATGCCTACTTTCGGCAATTTATCGAGTTTACTGACATCAAAAATAGCCTGATTGGCTCTCGGTTTAGCGTCAGCATAATAATTGACTTTGCCATTATGAACAAAGCCCTCAGCACCGGCATTAATTGGCTGGAATGCCTGAACTTCGGTGGTGCTCATTTTCACCACAGTGCGCCCACTGATAACCGCATCATTCATTGCCATTAATACACCACGCTTGGCTGATGCTTGATCACCGGCAACCACCACAGCGTTATACAGATTTAACGGGCCATCGGCGCCAAGCGCCGTAGATGGGCGCATCGCGCCAACCATGACTATCGGCTTCTGGCAGTGGGTAGTTAGATCGAGGAAGTAAGCGGTTTCTTCCATCGTGTCAGTACCGTGGGTGATAACAAAACCATCGGTTTTGTCACAATCAGCGTTGATTCTTTTCGCTAGCGTCAACCACACCTGATCATTCATATCCTGCGAACCAATACTAACTACCTGCTCACCTTTTAGGTTGGCGATATTTTTGATCTCAGGAACAGCATTGACTAATTCATCAATAGCAACCCTTCCAGCAACATAATTGGATTGGATTGCAGACTTCCCGCCACCCGCAATAGTCCCCCCCGTCGCCAAAAGTGTAATATTTGGTAAAGCAAAAGCAGAACCACTAATTAATGCCAATAAACTGGCTAAAGCTGTGTGTTTCATCTTTTTCATGCTTCTTCCTTAATAAAAAATATCCTGTTAGATTATGGATGATGATAACAATAAATCTGTGATACATACCAGACTTTAGCTACTGAAAAAAAACTCGTATGATGAGCGCCCCATAACGAGCACTCATAAGTGAATACCATGACGCAAACCTTTATTCCCGGCAAAGACGCCGCACTGGAAGACTCAATCAACTGTTTTCAGCAAAAACTGCAACACCTTGGTTTTAATATCGAAGAAGCTTCATGGCTGAATCCGGTTCCCAATGTCTGGTCAGTTCATATCCGCGACCGCGATTGTCCTCTCTGTTTTACCAATGGCAAAGGTGCCAGCAAGAAAGCCGCTTTAGCTTCTGCTTTAGGGGAGTATTTTGAACGCCTGTCAACCAACTATTTTTTTGCTGACTTCTATTTAGGAGAAGCTATCGCTAGCGGTGATTTTGTCCATTATCCCAATGAAAAATGGTTTGCTTTACCGGACGATGATTCCTTACCAGAAGGCATTCTGGATGACCGGTTACGTAAATTTTATGATCCTGAGAATGACTTATGCGCAAGTCAGTTAGTTGATTTGCAATCAGATAATGAAGAGCGTGGTATCTGCTCACTACCGTTTACTCGTCAATCTGATCATCATACCGTCTATATTCCGATGAATATTATTGGCAATCTTTATGTTTCCAATGGTATGTCAGCCGGTAATACTATGAATGAAGCCAGAGTTCAGGGACTATCTGAAGTTTTTGAACGTTATGTGAAGAATCGTATTATCGCCGAAGGCATCAGCCTGCCAGAAATTCCCCAGGAAGTGATGAATCGTTATCCTGGTGTTGTTGCCGCGGTTAACAAATTACAGGATGAAGGTTTCCCACTCTATTGTTATGACGCCTCCCTCGGTGGGCAATTCCCGGTTATTTGTGTAGTGCTGTTTAATCCTAATAACGGAACCTGTTTCGCCTCTTTTGGCGCGCATCCTGAATTTGGTGTGGCACTGGAACGTACTGTTACCGAATTATTACAGGGCCGCAGTTTGAAAGATCTGGATGTGTTTAATGCACCCACTTTCGATAATGAAGAAGTGGCAGAACATACCAATCTGGAGACTCACTTTATTGATTCAAGCGGTTTAATCAGTTGGGATTTGTTTAAACAAGATGCTGATTATGCGTTCACTGACTGGAATTTCAGCGGCACGACCGAAGAAGAGTTCGCCACTTTGATGGCAATCTTCAAACAATTGGATGCCGAAGTTTATATCGCTGACTATGAGCACCTCGGTGTTTATGCCTGCCGTATTCTGGTTCCGGGGATGTCTGATATTTATCCTGTGGAAGATTTACATCTTGCTAATAACACGATGGGAATCCATCTGCGAGAAACTTTATTAGCATTACCGGATAGCCAATGGCAAGCCAAAGAATATCTGGCACTAATTGAGCAATTAGATGAAGAAGGTTTAGATGATTTTACCCGTATCCGTGAATTGCTTGGTATTGCGGTGGGTAAAAATAATGGCTGGAGCAATTTACGTATTGGTGAATTGAAATCCATGTTAGCACTGGCTGGCGGTGATTTAGAACAGGCTTTAATTTGGGTAGAATGGACCCAAGATTTTAATGCCTCAGTCTTTACCACCGAACGCGCTAATTATTATCGCTGTTTGCAAACACTGCTTTTACTTGCTCTGGAAGCGGATAAAGCGCCTGCACAATATTATCAAGCATTCGTAAAAATGTACGGGCAAGATGCTGTTGAAGCAGCATCAGCAGCTATTTCTGGTGAACAATGTTTTTATGGCCTGTGGCCAGTCGATTCAGATTTAAAATCACTGCCCGCTCATCAGGCTTTATTAGCCGCTTATGAGAAGCTGCAAAAAGCAAAACGCAATTTCTGGAACGAAAAATAAAATTGTAGAAAAGATAATTCATAATTAAAAGTAAAATTCAGGTTAAATTAAATTTATTTTCAACAACAAATAAACAACTATTTAGCCTGTAATTTTACTTATCAAACGCCTTACCAATAGGTTAAATAAAAAAAATATCATAATTTTTAAAATTTTTTTATTTCATCAAAATCAATCAATTAATTGGAATTTCAACCATTTTCATTCCCCAAAACCGAGTCTACTGTCAGGGGATTATGATCTATATCAATTTTCCTTCTTCAAGCCTTTGTTACTATCGTTACGTACCGTAACTTATTAATGATAAAGAGAATGTTGGTATGAAAGCTGACAACCCCTTTAACCTATTACCACCTGCGGTAATGACACAAATCGCCAATGACATTGGTGTTTATAAAACGACTAAACCTGTCGCCATTACTTATCTGTCAGCAATAACTGCCGGGGTTTTTATTTCCATTGCATTTGTCTTTTATATTACCGCGACTACAGGAACCACATCTGTCCCTTATGGATTAGCTAAATTAGTTGGCGGTATCTGTTTCTCTCTTGGATTAATGTTAGTTGTCGTGTGTGGCGCAGACTTATTTACTTCCACTGTGCTAACGATTATTTCCAAAGCGACCGGGCGTATAACCTGGCATCAAATGATTAAAAACTGGGTTGACGTTTATCTCGGTAATTTAATTGGCGCGTTATTTTTTGTCGCCATTATCTGGTTTGCCGGTCAATATCGTATTGCCGACGGATTATGGGGCTTGAATGCCTTGCAAACAGCAAATCATAAAATGCATCATTCTTTTATTGAAGCGCTATTTTTAGGTATTCTTGCCAATTTAATGGTTTGTCTCGCTGTTTGGATGAGTTATGCCGGACGTAGTTTAATTGACAAAATATTTGCCATGATTTTGCCAGTAAGCATGTTTGTTGCCAGCGGCTTTGAGCACAGTATTGCGAATATGTTTTTAATCCCGCTTGGTATTATTATTAAGCATTTCGCACCAACTGAATTCTGGATTAATGTGGGTGCGACACCTGAACAATTTTCTCAACTCACCATTTCACACTTTATTACTGACAATTTAATTCCGGTCACTATTGGTAACATTATCGGCGGCGCCGTTTTGATGGGTTTAACTTACTGGTCAATTTATTTGCGTAATGGGCAAAAACATTAATTCGCTCCCTTATTTAGTTTCTCAAAAGTTCGATTATTATAAAGGTAGAAGTATCATGATTGAATTAAATAAAAAATTCTCTGTCGCATGGCAAGGTTTTAATCAGGGAAATTGGCAGAATGAAGTCAACGTTCGTGACTTCATCCAAAAAAACTATATTCCATACGAGGGTGATGAATCTTTCCTAGCAGGTTCGACAAAGGCGACCGATACCTTATGGGAAAAAGTCATGGAAGGTATCAAAATCGAAAACCGCACTCACGCACCGGTTGATTTTGATACTGATGTTGCTGCTACTATTACCTCCCACGATGCAGGTTACATCGAAAAAGATCTGGAAACTATTGTTGGCCTGCAAACGGAAGCCCCATTAAAACGTGCGTTGATCCCATTTGGCGGCATCAAAATGGTGGAAGGCTCATGTAAAGTTTATGGTCGTGAACTCGATCCTAAATTGAAACAGATTTTCACCGAATACCGCAAAACGCATAATCAGGGTGTTTTCGACGTTTACACGCCAGATATTCTGAAATGCCGAAAATCCGGGGTTCTGACCGGTCTACCTGATGCCTATGGCCGCGGTCGCATTATTGGGGATTACCGTCGCGTTGCAGTATACGGCATCGATTTCTTGCGTGAAGATAAATTAGCTCAGTTCAATTCATTGCAGGAAAAACTGGAAAACGGTGAAGATCTGGCAATGGCTATTCAATTGCGTGAAGAGATCGCTGAACAGCACCGTGCTCTGGGCCAGATTAAAGAGATGGCGGCTAAATATGGCTATGATATTTCTGGCCCCGCCACTGACGCTAAGGAAGCGATACAGTGGACCTATTTCGCTTACCTGGCGGCGGTTAAATCTCAAAATGGCGCCGCGATGTCTTTTGGTCGCGTATCCAGTTTCCTGGATATTTACATTGAACGGGATCTGCAAGCAGGTAAGTTGACAGAAATTGAAGCACAGGAATTGATCGACCATCTGGTGATGAAACTACGTATGGTGCGTTTCCTGCGTACCCCTGAATATGACGAACTATTCTCCGGCGACCCAATCTGGGCAACAGAATCGCTGGCAGGTATGGGATTGGATGGCCGCACACTGGTGACTAAAAACAGCTTCCGTTTCCTGAATACCCTATACACGATGGGCCCATCACCAGAACCTAACATGACCATCCTGTGGTCCGAAAAACTGCCGATAAATTTCAAAAAATTCGCGGCAAAAGTGTCTATCGATACCTCATCTTTACAATATGAAAACGATGATCTGATGCGCCCCGACTTCAACAACGATGATTACGCTATCGCTTGTTGTGTCAGCCCGATGATTGTGGGTAAACAGATGCAGTTCTTCGGCGCCCGCGCGAATCTGGCAAAAACTATGCTGTACGCTATTAACGGCGGTGTGGATGAAAAACTGAAAATGCAGGTTGGCCCGAAAGAAGAACCTATGAAAGATGCGGTGCTGGATTACGATAAAGTGATGGCCCGCATGGACCACTTTATGGATTGGCTGGCAAAACAGTATGTTACCGCATTAAACATCATTCACTATATGCATGATAAATATAGCTATGAATCTGCACTGATGGCGCTGCACGACCGTGATGTTTACCGTACTATGGCCTGTGGCATTGCCGGTCTGTCTGTCGCCTCTGACTCGTTGTCTGCCATCAAATATGCCAAAGTGACACCAATCCGCGATGAAAATGGTTTAGCCGTTGACTTCAAGATTGAAGGTGAATATCCACAATTTGGCAACAACGATTCACGCGTCGATGATATTGCTTGTGATCTGGTTGAACGTTTCATGAAAAAAATCCAGAAACTGAATACTTATCGCAACGCGGTACCGACACAATCCGTTCTGACCATCACTTCTAACGTGGTCTATGGCAAGAAAACCGGCAACACCCCTGACGGGCGTCGTGCCGGCGCGCCATTTGGGCCCGGTGCCAATCCAATGCATGGTCGCGATCAAAAAGGCGCCGTCGCCTCTTTAACCTCTGTGGCCAAACTGCCCTTCGCCTATGCGAAAGACGGTATCTCTTACACTTTCTCTATCGTACCGAACGCGTTAGGAAAAGATGATGAAACACGCAAAACTAATTTAGCAGGTTTACTGGATGGTTATTTCCACCATGAAGCTGAAATTGAAGGTGGTCAACATCTGAACGTCAATGTGATGAACCGTGACATGCTGCTCGATGCGATGGAAGATCCTGAAAAATATCCTCAACTCACCATCCGGGTATCGGGTTATGCCGTGCGCTTCAACTCATTGACTAAAGAGCAACAACAGGATGTGATCACCCGTACCTTCACCCAATCTATGTAATAATTTGTTAACAAAGGCCCTGAATTCTGGGGCCTCTATTCGTTTTTCCTGCCAGTTTTGGAGCAAACCTGTTATGTCGGTACTTGGTCGTATCCACTCTTTCGAATCCTGTGGCACTGTTGATGGCCCCGGTATTCGGTTTATTGTTTTCTTTCAGGGCTGCCTGATGCGCTGCCTCTATTGCCATAACCGCGACACATGGGATACCCACGGCGGCAAAGACGTGACTGTTGAAGAGTTGATAAAAGAAGCGACAACCTATCGTCACTTTATGAACGCTTCCGGTGGAGGGGTTACTGCATCGGGTGGAGAAGCCATTCTTCAAGCTGAATTTGTACGTGACTGGTTCCAAGCCTGTCGTGCCGAAGGTATTCATACTTGTCTTGATACTAATGGATTTGTCCGCCGCTATGGTCCGGTTATTGATGAATTGATGGATGCAACCGATCTCGTGATGCTCGATTTGAAGCAACTTAATGATGAGATCCATCAGAAATTAGTTGGTGTTTCAAATCATCGCACCTTGGAGTTTGCCCGTTATCTAGCTAAACGTAACCAGAAAACCTGGATCCGCTACGTTGTGGTTCCAGGTTGGTCTGATGATAATGAATCAGTTCATAAGCTAGGTGAATTTACCAAGGATATGAAAAATATTGAAAAAATCGAGCTTCTGCCTTATCACGAACTCGGTAAACATAAATGGATTACTATGGGCGAGAAATATCAATTAGAAGGAGTGAAACCACCTGCAAAAGAGACAATGGAGAGAGTTAAAAATATTTTAAAAAGTTATGGTCATAAGGTTGTGTATTAACTAAATTATTTAATTTCCATCTATAAAATGACGTTTAAAAACAGAAGGAAAAACCGTCTTAAATATCGAACCCTAGCTTGCCAAGATCAAACCGCATGCACAAGTGGATATGGTATTTGGGATGAAAGGGTTTATTAAAAATGGACTTCAAATTAAGCAAAGATCGTAATAGAAGCAGTGAATATTATTCAACAATGAGTGGTCTTGCAGCTAGGTTGGTAAATGAGTCAGCATTATCTTCAGCAAAATTTATTAAAGATAATATTTTAAGAATGAAATTTCAGAATGAAGTCAAATCATTCACTCATCACCAAATTGAAATTATTAATAGCTCATCATCCGACTCATTAAAACAGCAAAAGGTCGCCTCAGAAGATAAAGCTAATCACCCCGCTCTTTCATTCCAGAAGTGACATTTTAAAGTTGCAATAACACCTTCATAATATCAATGGTTTTTAATCATTGCATTATGTGACAAATTCCCCGATATCAGAGTTTGTAAATTTTGATACCTTACAACAAATTGAGGTTTTGACGAAACAGAACGAGTCCGGTTTCAGCTTCGCTGGACAAACGTAAAGGTCCCTTATATAGCCATCATCCTGAATAAGAACAAAAATGCCGATCTTGAATATCGGCATTTTGCTGTGAAAGAAAAGATTAATTTAATGCTTTAACGCTTCAATTTTATCCCGGCTCAGCCCGGTACTGGTGACAATAATGTCCAAACTCACGCCATGCCGTAATAAGGCACAAGCCGTTTCCAGTTTACCTTCCTCCCTACCTTCCTCCCTACCTTCAACTCGGCCTTCAACTCGACCTTCAGCTCTGCCCTCAACTCGGCCCTCAGCTCGACCTTCCTTTCTACCTTCTGTTCGACCTTCCATTCGACCTTCCATTCGGCCTTGCTCGCGCCCTTTTTGTTCAAGCTGTTCTGCAATAGTCATCAACATCGTTTCATGCTCCGGAGATTGTTGTTCCAGTCTGGCCTGTTTCAGCTTCACCGAGCAAACGTAAAAGTCCTCTGTATAGCCATCATCCTGAATAAGAACAAAAATGCCGATCTTGAATATCGGCATTTTGCTGCGAAAGAGAAGATTAGTTTAATGCTTTAACGCTTCAATTTTATCCCGGCTCAGCCCGGTACTGGTGACAATAATGTCCAAACTCACGCCATGCCGTAATAAGGCACAAGCCGTTTCCAGTTTACCTTCCTCCCTACCTTCAACTCGGCCTTCAACTCGACCTTCAACTCGACCTTCAGCTCTGCCCTCAACTCGGCCCTCAGCTCGACCTTCCTTTCTACCTTCAGCTCGGCCTTCTGTTCGACCTTCTGTTCGACCCTGCTCGCGCCCTTTTTGTTCAAGCTGTTCTGCAATAGTCATCAACATCGTTTCATGCTCCGGAGATTGTTCAATCAGTTGATAGACAAATTGGGAGAGATCCAGCGTATGTCCATTCAGTAAAATATAGCGTAATACCACATTGCGCTGCTCAGTTGTATTATACCCTCCATTCAGGAGTTCCACCAATTGGGGGACCCATTCCAGCATGTCCCGGCAGCGGATGTGTTTTTGCACCAGCTCCATCAGGGCAACCCCTTTATGCGTCAGGATCTCTTCATCGCTGAGCGCACTGACGTCCACCAACGGAAACGCCTGACGGTATAAGCGGGCAGCCTGTTCAGGGAGCGTAAAACAATCAAAACATTAATTTATAGACAAATAATTACATCACACTTTTCTTAAATAAGAAAAATACATCCGGAAAATAAATAAAGAGATTAGTATCTGCATTGAAGAAAATTTATAATGAATTTTTCTAATAATCCTATGTCCTAAAACACGCTAAAAAAGTATCCTTACAAGTAAAAATAAACCTTGACTTATAATTTCAACTGTATACTTTTAGTACATAACGCTATGTTAAACTAAATTTCAAAGAAACAGGTTACTCATTATGGATGCTTTAGATGAATTTTACGAAAGAAATCCTTCGGCTAGAGGATACTTGGATAACAGTACCAATGAAGAAAGAAAACTCCTAAAAATTCAAATGGATAAACAAAATGAGTTGATGATGCTTATGAACCGAGTTGCCGATAAATATGTAAAATGGAGTCTGGCCAAAGACCATTTTATCGGTGAAGTCATGGCTTATTGCCAAGAAAACACATCAAAGATAAATACCGGGGAGATCTCAATCTCTGAAGCAATAGCTTTATTAGACGAAGAAATCCGATCATTAGAAGAGCAAGATTCAATGCTTTCTCAAAAGAATGTAAGGCAAGCCATTGTTGTAAAGAAAAAGATAAACAGTGAAAATGCTAAAAGTAGGAATAATGAGACAGTTAATTTGATTGTCTCATGGGTTGGATTTGTATCTGGCAGTATACAACTCATTGGTGGATTTCTTGCTATTGATAGCGGTGTTGGAGCAGCACTTGGAGCACCATTGATGGCTCATGGCTTCAATAATATTGTTGAAAGTGGTTATTATATCCTTTATCGCGAAAGCTATACTGGGCCAGTTAAATTCATCTATGAAGGGGTTGGAGAAAAAGCTTTTGGAATGGATAAACGCGATGCTGATGTGGTATATACATCGGTTGATGTTGGTATGTCTATTAATGGTTTTTTTGGTTATAAGCTTGAACCAGACAATCAAAGATTATATCGGTATATAAATGCTGATCTGCTTATTGGCTTAAAACGACGAGGTATAGAAACGATGAATTACAAAGAGATAGCTTTAGAGATTTTCGGTGACGCAAATACCATTTTTGGGCAATATAGATCATATTGAAGGAAGATATAGAATGATAGACTATTTATATATTATTTTTTCTTTACTTGCACTCTATCCATTATATTGTGCTTTTAAGAAATTTTTAATTCCCTATGATGTTTACATTAACCTTTTAGCTATATTACTTATGATGGCGTCTAATATTTTTCATCTAAATGTTGCCTATACTGGTCAAATTCCATTTCTTAGTGTATCCACATCAGATAATGATTTTATGCTATACACTTCTTTTATACTATCTTTCTTGTGTACCATTACATTTATGATCGCATGCGGCAAACATTATAGGAAAAACAAATGGTAATTTTGCAAATAGAATAAACTCACCCTAAATTAATGATTTATTCATCAGATATATTAAGGATGTAAATAATAATTCATTTTTATGCTTTATTTGATAATGGTGATTTAAACACTATATAAATAAGATTTCAAAATAGTGCTACATCTTATACCACTCATAATTCTATGTATAACAATGGGTTGAAGAAGGCTATGTGTAGCATAATTACGAAACGTTATTTATGGTCAGGCGAGGAGTTATTGATGAATTTGGTTTATGTTTCATTATCCTTAATTCTTCTATTCCCTGTTTATTTCTGCATAAAAAGACTATTGATGTCATCTAATTTTTATCCCCATTTTTACGCAATAATATTACCATTGGTCTTTTCAGCATTTCATCTTTATGTTTTTAATTTCGATTCAATACCTTTTTTTTAATGTGGATATCACTGACAATGACTTTTTACATTGTTACTCTTTAGCTTTAGGTTATTTAAGCTTCGTTCCTTATATAATAGTGATACGAGTTGTTATCAAACTTTATCCTCTATATTTTACTTTTAAAAAGCTGTTAATGTCTTATGATGTCTATGTTAACTTTTCAGCAGCACTGCTTTTGATAGCATTTATTGCGTTTCATTTATATGCCTTTCATTTCGACTATATTCTGTTTTTTTTATGTATCTACTTTAGATGATGACTTTGTGTTTTATAGTTCTATTATACTGGCTATATTGTGTAGTATTACATGTATGATTGCACATGATAGAAGTAGAAAGAAGTTGTAATTGTTGAAAGTTAAATATAATCTTTAAGCTTATGGTGATGCAGATACTATTTAAATCATATTGAAGGAAGATATAGAATGGTAGGCTATTTATATGTTATTTTTTCATTACTTGCACTCTATCCACTATATTGTGCTTTTAAGAAACTTTTAACTCCCTATGATGTTTACATTAATTTTTCATCCGTATTGCTTATGATAGCATCCAATCTTTTCCATATACATGTTTTCTATACCAATCAAATTCCATTTCTGGGTGTGTCAATATCAAATAATGACTTTATGATTTATACTTCTTTTACACTATCTTGGTTATGTACTATTATATTTATGATCGCACACAGCAGGCACTATAGGAAAAACAAATGGTAATTTTGCCGGTAAAATAACACTATTTTACCGGCAAATAAATTAATAAACGCGATCATCCCAAATACTATAAGCACTTGTCCCTGCTATATGATGAGTCCATGTGATACTCTTATAACGTAAAGATATCGTTTCCTGCGGCTGTGCGCCAGCATGTGTTATCGAATGGGGGTGATAAACAGCTAAATCAACTATCGTCGCCTCAATTACCTTTATAGTGTAATATAACTCCTGAATCCCGAATTGACTCGCTCTGTAAATATCAAAGATACCGTCCAATACTTCATTTTCTGACATCGCTATTCCCAAAAGCGGTGACGATTTATCAATAGGTTTTTTAAATGTTATGGGATGGTGCTTGGCATGCTGATCCCAAGTTAAAGAATGATTAAGATTATATATGAATATCTGGTCTGTATGATCTAATTGGCCTTTATTTCCTATTGAATCTATCGATGAACAACCTGCCGATATCAATCCCTGCTTACGGCCCTTTAAGGTTAAATAGATTAAGTCTGACATATGTATTCCTTCTTAGCGTTAAAATGCCAACTACTAACTATTAGTAGGGATTTCCATTCTACAGAAAAAAACACCCAATGGAATTAAAATTATTCCGATCATATGGGTTAGAAGTTAATTAAATTCAGCCATCAGTTAACATTGAAACACTTTATTACAATTATTATCAATTTGATACAATTAAAAACAATTAGCAACAATTTGTAGGAAATTATTTATATTTTCTGGTCGTCACTTATATTTAATACTTGTTGAATAATGGAATTAATATAATATGTTTACCTAATCTCTCAATCTGACTGCATCTTCCGAGATGCCGCCAAAAAAGCGATTTAAAATATTATGAATCAACAAACTTAATTGGAAAATTATATGGACAACCAAAATCTAAACTCAAACTCCAACGTTATACCTGACGACAGTCAGGAAATATTTATTCCTGATGGTCAGTCCCTCAGTAGCACAGAAGGTGTGAAGTGGATTGGTCAAGCATGGCAACTCACCAAGGATAAATGGGGCATGTGGATACTACTCTATATTATCTATTCTATATGTATAGCTGGTTTCGTACTTATTCCTTTTATTGGAATATTTGCCGGGCTTTTGAACCCAGTATTTATTGGCGGTATAATTGCTGTGTGCGAAAAACAGAGAACTACCGGAGAATTCGAACTGGGGCTGTTATTCAACGGATTCCAGAAAAACTTTGCGTCACTGCTCGGCGTTGGCGCTTTAACGTTTGGTATCATACTCCTCGGTGTTATCGCACTGTTTATGGGCGGTGGTAGTGCCGTGCTTCATATCCTACTAGCCGTTCAACATGGTGAAATCTCAGCCGAAGTGCTTAAAAATGGCCTATCCTCATTACTTCTTAGTCTCTTTATTCTGATGGTTTTCTTAATTGTGAATGCCGCATTGACTTGGTTTGCGCCAGCACTAATTGTCATCCACAATCTGAAATTTGATGCTGCCATATCAATGAGTTTAGCCGCAGTGAGAAAGAATCTATTACCCGGTTTATTATTCTTTATCACCTCCGCGATCATCTTCATAATCTCGATAATGACTTTTGGTTTAGGTTTTCTCATCTCTATACCAATACTTTTAGTTAGTTATTATTCCTCTTATCGCAGCATTTTTATCGGTAAGGAGAAATCATCAACATTTTAATCGGCTAAAAGATATTTAGGTTGGCAAGCCTCGCTATTTAAAACGAGGTTTGTTTTTTTATGATGGGAAAACTCCTGCCATTTTTCCCTCTTAACCCCGTTTGATTGCCATTATAGGTTGAATTTTTACCGCAAAGCATAAACCATTTAAGGATTATTTAAAACGAGTAAAAAAATCCGAAGTTATACTGATATTGGAAGAAAAAACGTCAAGAAAAATGAAGTCTAAATTGATTAACAACGTGGGAAAATGACAAATCACCGCATTAAGTAAACTTGCCGAAACAAAAGATTTTACATAGCCGTAATACGTTTTCAAAAAATCAGATAAATCATTAAAAGAAGCCGAAAAATCCTTAGATTAACTAGACTAACATCAAAACATAAAAAAATTTAAAAAGATTAAAAGCCATTAAAGAAATAAGCATTGATTTTAATACCATTAATGCCAGATTTTAAAAAAGTACAGGCGCTAAAAACAGCTTATTCCCCGTCGTGTTTAATGCATTTATCGACGATTTTATCCTCCCGATCATTTTACATTTATTTAAACTGCCATAACCATTTAAAAGCACGAACACAGAGAGATTAAGGTTTTTATGTGGCAGGAATATTTAACTATAGTGCAATTTTTTATAAAAGCAATTAATTACACTTAATCGAAATCTATTAACCATTAATAGAGAACTGAAAAGAAATCAGCATGTAAAGGAATATTACCCAAATAGATTGATATTAAGGTGTTTTCTCGCCATTATTTTATGCAGCAAACCATAAAAATAACCTAATAAAAAATGGATAAAACGGTTAATGTGTCGGGATTTAAGCCCTGAAAAAGAAAAGGATTATTCGAGAAAACATAAAGGTATATCTTTATATCATCGTGCTATTTACTGGTTGATTTATCAAGATAAGATAAAGGTAAAACAGAGCCAGTAAAGATAAAAAAAGTATGATTAATGTTGATTAAACGTAAAATACGATATTTCATAATGATTAAACTTAATGAAAAGCAGATGTTAAAAGTGGTAAAAAATGGTTAAAACCTTATGCCAATTAAAACCTAAAGTTAAAACAATAGTTTTTAATAACAGTATAAAACCTTCTTTTGGTAAAGTTTATCAGTGAAAACAACAACTTTTTTATTAATACTTATATAACCAATAAGATAATGATATGAATAGGTTAATCAAACAATCTGTTTTCCCAAAGGGGATGATTTTAATAGCGTTTTCAACTACAAGAGTAAATTTTTTCATAACCAATTAAATAATCGATGATGAAAAATCGGCATTGAAATATTAATTAAGCTCTATGAAAGAAGATACAATATATTACAAAGGTGGCTTAGTTATTTAAGTAATGGTAAAACCATTAGTTCAAGTTAAAAAATAAACAAATAGAGAATTACTGCTTATAAATCTACCACTTTATTGGCTAATTACTCCTATTTAGTACTTGTTGGTTAATAAAATTAATATAATATACTTACCAGCTTTTTACGTCCGACCGTGACTTTCAAAGTACAGACAGAAAAAGCAATTTAATAAATTACAAATCGATAATTAAATTGGAAAATACATGGATAATAAGAATCTAGATTTTAATTCCAACACTATATCCAACAATCAGGAGGTATTTATTCCTGGCGGTCAGTACCTCAATAGCGGCGAAGGCATAAAATGGATTGGTCAATCATGGTGGCTCGTCAGAAATAAGTTAAGTATGTGGATACTACTCGGTATTATTTATTGCATCATTACAATAGCTATCCAATTTATTCCTTTCCTTGGGATACTTTATGGAATTTTTAGTTCAGTATTTCTTGGCGGTATTATTACCATGTGTGAAAAACAAAGAACGACTGGACAATTCAAACTAGGATTGTTATTCAGCGGATTTCAGAAAAACTTTGCATCACTGCTTGGCGTTGGTGCTTTATCGTTTGGCATTATGTTCCTTGGCATTATCACAATGCTTATTATCAGCGGCAGTACAATGGATCAGATATTGTTAGATAGCCAAGATGGTGAAATTCCTGTTGATATATTCGAAAATGATCTCTCTTCATTATACCTTGGTGCTTTTGTTCTGATTATTTTTAACATTTTTGGTACTGCTTTAACCTGGTTTGCACCAGCATTAATCGTTATTCATAATTTGAAATTTGGTGCTGCCGTGTCAATGAGCCTGGAAGCTGTGGAAAAAAACCTACTGCCCGGTTTGTTATTCTTCATCACCTTGACAGTCATTTTCATAATCTCGGTAATGACTTTGGGTTTAGGTTTTCTAATCTCTATACCGGTATTTATTGTTAGCTATTATTCCTCCTACCTCAGCATTTTTATCAATACGAATGAATCATCCACATTTTAATTATCTAAAAAACACATCTACTATTTGCTGAAAGTAATCACTTTATTTTCAGCAAATCATAACGAAGACAAAAAAGCGCTATTTAACCTTGAAATCATTGAGAAACCCTACTATTTCAAACAAAGTTTGTTTTTTTATGATGAGAAAACTCCTGCCATTTTCCCGATTAAACCTGATTTATTTACACTTTCACCCCAGAACATAAAGCAAATGCTTTTTAGCACTCTTTTCACAAAAAACAGGTAAAAGCGTTAACCATGAAAGGTAAAAAACAGTGATTAAGGATTTTTTAAAATGGATAAAAAATCCGATACTATATTGATATCAAAAGAGAAAGCATCAGGAAAACGGGATTTAAACTGGTTAACAAAGTGGTAAAACGTCAGGTAACTACATTAAGAAAACTTGTTTAAACAAAATATTTTGCACGGTTATAAGAATTTTTTAAAAACCATAACCTTAATGCATTTATCAGCGATTTTTACATTTAACTAACCTACCATGATCATTTAAAAGCACAAACATAAAGGGGTTAAAACTCTTATATAAAAAGCTGATTTAATTAAATACACGAATCCTGTTACTCACAGCATT
The DNA here is from genome assembly GCF_002968995.1 of Photorhabdus hindustanensis. Taxonomy (NCBI): domain Bacteria; kingdom Pseudomonadati; phylum Pseudomonadota; class Gammaproteobacteria; order Enterobacterales; family Morganellaceae; genus Photorhabdus; species Photorhabdus hindustanensis. Next base: position 606 of record NZ_PUWT01000012.1, on the reverse strand, counting down.
ATTATGTAATATTTATTATGCAAAACCGCCATATCTTAAATACTCAACATTAAACTTAATACAAGGCAGGTATCAAGCGTGGTAAAAACAACCGTTAAAACCTTATACCGATTAAAATCAGGAGTTAAAACAATGGTTTCTAATAACAGGTTTAAAATCAGTCTATAATAAAGCTATCGGTGAAAAATGAAAAACAAAAATTGAATTTATTAATGCTTATATCCCATGAAGAAGGATCATCAGGATGTAAATAGGTTAATCATTCCCAAAACAACCGAATTTAATGATGTTTTCAACCACAAGAGCAAATTTTTTTATAAACCAGTTAAATAATCTATGATGGAAAATCGGCATTAAAATATAAATATTAATGGCGGATTCGACTAATAAGCGCAATTTTTCAGAAAGGCGGTCAGTTGCTATAGTAGGCATCTTTCCCGCCACAGGAGAATGCGCTATGGCCTATACACAACTGACCGAGACAGAAAGATATCAGATTTCCAGTTTAAAAACAGCGGGTTTTTCACAGCTTTTCATTGCTGAGTCACTTAAGCGAAGTCCGTCGACCATCAGCAGAGAATTGAAGAGAAATCAAGAAGTTCAAAC
>NZ_PUWT01000119.1:0-1594 GCF_002968995.1 Photorhabdus hindustanensis | reverse complement strand
CATCACATACTCAATATCAGAGTTGATGAATTCTCGTGTGATTTGATTCGAGTGATAAACCTTAATCCAGCCCGCTTGAATCGCTAACCCGTCTTTACCTAGCACGGCTGTTTCATGTTCTAAAGAGTATTTCTGTTCTGTCATTATGCTGCTCTCACTATGTAGTTAAATGCGACGTTGCGGGGTCTATTTTCGTTAGCTGTGGGGACGACACGAGATGCATCAAATGTAAACGATAAAGTACCGCCCCCACCGCCTGCCGCTCTCCCACCCCGTCTGTATGTGTAATTGAATGCACCGGATGCGTCGCCGCCGCTTTCTGCTGTCGCATCACCCCAGCTGCCCGTAATATTTCTGATTGCGTCTCCTTGCCAGGTTCCGCACACCCGCCCCGGATCGACACCACGGCTATCATCCCAACCACGGATAAACTCGCCTCTTAAATCAGGTACTCTACCGTCAGGATAGGCTTCTGCTAACTTCGGATATAAAGATTTATCGAATGTTTGTCCGTTGCACGTTAAGTAACCGGGAGGAGTGTATCGGTGAGGGTACGGAAGCGGGACGCCGACTGGGACGATAACATCATCTTCTGTCAATATCCGCTTTGATCCTGCGAATTTACCGGCTTTGTCAAATGCATAAGTAGAAATGCCAAAGTTGTCGCCGTATCTGAAAGAAATACCACGCGCGAACATTGAGCTATCACTATTAGCGCTGGAATGAGCTATATGAATTGCTAAATCACCCAAATTATCAATTCCATCAGTTCTTAAAAAACCCGAACGGCCCAAATGACGTGAATTAGGATCATCACAATAGTTTGCGGTTTTAGATAATATATAACCTGATGTTTTTGTATTCGTATTTAACTGAATAAATCGATTATCAGACTCTGATTTAGAGTACGTATTTTTCGCCTTATTCACAGTTTCCGCCAACCCGAGGTTTTTCACAAAGGCGTTTTTATCGGGAATGTCGGCACCGTTTTGGGATTTTGACAGTTTACTATTAGCGTTGTCATTCACATCAGTAACTAACTTCTGAGTTGCTGCAAGGGTATTACTGTTACCTGTTTTGTCTGTGAGTTGGGTGATGCCTTTTTGAGTTAATGAGGCGTCGTGAATTTCTACCGCGCTATTATCAATTTGTTTTTTGATAGCAGCAAAAAGCTGACTGTCATTTTTATTATCTAATTTAATTCCCGCTCCCTGAATTGCATTAATTAATTCACGCTGAATTGTATTAAACCAACCTGCGTCTAATAATGTCGGTGCAATACCGGCCGCGACATTGCCATTTGTAAATTCGCCATTCTTATCGGCGGTATTTGTAATATCACCAATTTTTTGCATAGCAAAACCTCACTCATAAGGTGATTAGAAAATAATAAATAAAGGGTTATTTAGTTGCTGTAGCCGAATTGCAGAATTGTATGAGATGGACAAAGACGATTAAATTGACATTCAAGCCTCTTATTACCCCATGACCTCAACGGATCGCCGCAATAACTGCCACCAGCCACGGCATAGAAAATAGTTGTTTTTGGTGCGTTAATTCGCCATGTAAACGGCCAGTCTTCACCGTTCAAGGC
>NZ_PUWT01000118.1:0-3131 GCF_002968995.1 Photorhabdus hindustanensis | reverse complement strand
GCGAAATCAGTGCGCAGGTGATTGACATCGCCAGTACTGAAGGAGCAATTATCGCCACCAAAGCGGCCCACGCCAAACTGGAAAACATCAGTGACCCGGATAGAGAAGCGGCCCGAAAGAAACTGGAAAACGCAGGCAAAACTAACATTACGCCTGAGCAAATTAAAGACCAGATTTACAAGACCGCCTATAACCAGGCATTGAATGAGTCTGGCCTTGGTACCGGTGGAAAATACCACACCGCTTTACAGGCGGCTACCGCAGCCATTCAGGGACTCGCGGGCGGAAATATTGGTCAGGCACTGGCCGGCGGCTCTTCCCCTTACCTGGCTGGAGTGATTAAAGACCTGACTACCGACCCGAAAACCCATCAAGTCGATGTCGTCACTAATACTCTGGCCCATGCCATTCTGGGGGCAGTGGCCGCCGAAGTCAGTGGTAACAATGCGCTGGCGGGTGCGGCAGGAGCAGCTTCCGGTGAACTGGCCGCGCGAGAACTGATGAAGCATATTCACGGCGAAAATGCTAAAGTCAGCGACTTAAGTGAAGAGGAAAAACAGACCATCAGCACCCTCTCCACCCTGGCGGCAGGTGGAATCGCAGGAGATAATCGACAGGAGTGAAAGGAATCATCCAAGTCAGTTATCTAATTCCAACTAAAGATCGCGAAGGTAATATTACGGGCCTTAAAGGAATGGGACCAGATCTGCAACCATTTGTGAAAACAATATATGATCCTAAGATTCATTCAGATAAAAAAATGTTGGAGTTGGGTCAGCAAGCTGCTGCGAGTGGGTATAAGGAAGCAATATCTAGCGGAAAACAGGCATACGATGCTAAAGCGGGCGGTATTGAATTTAGAGTTTATTTAGATCCGGCAACCGGGCGAGTAAATAACTTCCATCCAAAGTAAGGGAACTTATTATGAATCAAGAACTATTCGGACAGCCATATGATCATTCAGACCCTCACTGGATAGTGAAAAGTTATTTTGATCGAATGTACAATGATGGACATTTCTTAGAGGCTATCGAATTATTATCTAAAAAAGGGGCTTTAAGTACAGATGGTTCTTACTGCCATTTTCCCAATATGAATAGCTATTATGAAGAGGATAGGTTTGAAGGCGTGATGTTTATATATGGTTATTCTCCAGATGATGATGATGAAGTGATCGTCAGCGAAGAGATATGCTACAAATATGTTCGTTTAGCCTGTGAAAAGTATCTTTATCGACATCCAGAAGATAAAGATAAAATTAACGCCTTGCTAGCCAAAATGCCTTGTTAACATCAAGATCCCAGCTCAAGTGAACTGCACCCCGAAAGTTGGACACCCAACAAGTAGGGGGAAGTTCTGCATGAAGAAGAAGTACAGGAAGAAGAAGTACAGGAAGAATTCGCTCAAGTTTAAGAATAAAGCCACCCCGTATTACTACCGGCCTCAATCTCTCCATCAGTACCAACCGCGGTAAAGGCAGTGAAAGCGGCAACGGCGTCAGCCATAATGAAACTACGCTGGATGCGGGGCAAACCGTCACCCTCAACGCCGGTCGGGATGCGACGCTCAAAGGCGCCCAGGTCAGCGGCGAACAGATTACCGCCGACGTCAAACGCCACCTGACACTCAGCAGCGAGCAGGACAGCAACCGCTACGATATGAAGCAACAAAACGTCAGTGCCGGCATCAGTGCCAATGTCGGTCCGGGTTCAGGCGGCTCATTGAACCTCAGCGCCAGCCGCGACAAAATCCACAGCAACTTTGACTCCGTACAAGAGCAAACTGGACTGTTTGCCGGTAAAGGCGGCTATCAAGTGAAAGTGGGTGAACACACCCAACTTGACGGTGCAGTCATTGCCAGTACCGCAGACAAAGACAAAAACACCCTCGATACCGGCACTCTCGGCTTTGGCGATATCAAAAACAAAGCGGATTTTAAAACTGAACACCATAGCGTGAATATCAGCACAGGTGGTTCAACAGGCGGCATGTTCCTCAGTAATCTAGCGGCCAATACTCTGGGCGGCGCCAACCGGGAAGGCCACGCCCAAAGCACCACCCATGCCGCGGTCAGTGACGGCACCCTGATTATCCGGGATAAAGACAACCAGCAACAGGATATCACCACCCTCAGCCGGGATACCGACCATGCCAACAATGCTCTCAGTCCTATCTTTGACAAAGAGAAAGAGCAGCAACGGCTGAAACAGGCCCAACTGATTGGCGAAATCAGTGCGCAGGTGATTGACATCGCCAGTACTGAAGGAGCAATTATCGCCACCAAAGCGGCCCACGCCAAACTGGAGAATATCAGTGACCCGGATAGAGAAGCGGCCCGAAAGAAACTGGAAAACGCAGGCAAAACTAACATTACGCCTGAGCAAATTAAAGACCAGATTTACAAAACCGCCTATAACCAGGCATTGAATGAGTCCGGTCTTGGCACCGGAGGGAAATACCACACCGCTTTACAGGCGGCTACCGCAGCTATTCAGGGATTAGCAGGGGGGAATATTGGTCAGGCACTGGCCGGCGGCGCTTCCCCTTACCTGGCCGGGGTGATTAAAGACCTGACTACCGACCCGAAAACCCATCAAGTCGATGTCGTCACCAATACTCTGGCCCATGCCATTCTGGGGGCAGTGGCCGCCGAAGTCAGCGGTAACAATGCGCTGGCAGGAGCAGCAGGAGCAGCTTCCGGTGAACTGGCCGCACGAGAACTGATGAAGCATATTCACGGCGAAAATACTAAAGTCAGCGACTTAAGTGAAGAGGAAAAACAGACCATCAGCACCCTCTCCACCCTGGCGGCAGGGCTGGCTGGCGGCATTGCCGGTGACTCGACCGGAAGCGCCGTTACCGGTGCCCAGGCCGGGAAGAATGCGGTGGAGAATAATTTCCTGACTGTCAAAAAGAATGATGCGTTGATCAAAGCTCTTGACGACCAAAAGGCAGGTAAAAACCTCTTGGAAGCTTCACAAAATATCGTCAGACTCACCAATGAAGACAAAGCCAGTAATGTGATGTTAGACAAATATCGCAAAGGTACATTAGATGAGAAAGGAAAACAGGAGCTGTCTGTTTTGCTCAATCAATATGGCTATGAATTGCAGACAGAATACGGTTTTTCA
>NZ_PUWT01000117.1:0-3863 GCF_002968995.1 Photorhabdus hindustanensis | reverse complement strand
CTTTACCTCAGGTTCCACCGGCATACCCAAAGGCGCAAACCGCACTCATGACTGCAACCCATTGATTAAAAGCCAACTGTTCTACCGACTGAGCTAACGACTTATCTGAGGGATTGTTTTTGAATGAAGTTTCAAGATGGTGGGTCGTGCAGGATGACTCGGCCTGTGGCCTCGCCCTTCGGGCCAGCGCTTACGCGCTGTTGTCTCGCTTCGCTCGGCTCGAACCTGCAACCCATTGATTAAAAGCCAACTGTTCTACCGACTAAGCTAACGACTTATCTGAGGGATTTGTTTTTGAATGAAGTTTCAAGATGGTGGGTCGTGCAGGATGACTCGGCCTGCCGCCTCGCCCTTCGGGCCAGCGCTCTCGCACTGTTATCCCGCTTCGCTCGGCTCGAACCTGCGACCCATTGATTAAAAGCCAACGGTTCTACCGACTGAGCTAACGATTTATCTAGGGAACTGGGTTTTAAATGAAGCTTTAAGATGGTGGGTCGTGCAGGATGACTCGGCCTGTGGCCTCGCCCTTCGGGCCAGCGCTTACGCGCTGTTGTCTCGCTTCGCTCGGCTCGAACCTGCGACCTATTGATTAAAAGCCAACTGTTCTACCGACTGAGCTAACGACTTATCTGAGGGATTTGTTTTTGAATGAAGTTTCAAGATGGTGGGTCGTGCAGGATTCGAACCTGCGACCAATTGATTAAAAGTCAACTGCTCTACCGACTGAGCTAACGACCCATCTAGGGAATTGGTTTTGAATGAAGCTTTAAGATGGTGGGTCGTACAGGATTCGAACCTGTGACCAATTGATTAAAAGTCAACTGCTCTACCGACTGAGCTAACGACCCATCTTTTGACTTCTCTCGGCAACGGCGGCATATATTACTGATTTTTCCGCGCTACGCAATGATTATTTTTTTAAATTACGTTTAAATGCTTATTAAGCACTCAATCAACCCCGAAAATGTAATGACTACACCCTTCCGGGGCCAATAATTATAGTGTGGAAAGCTTTTTCTCCGCCAGTTTAGCCGCGCTCGAACCAGGGTATTGCTTCATGACCTGTTGATAAACCGATCTCGCTTTATCCTTCTGACCCTTGTCCTGCATGATTAAACCAACTTTATAAAGCGATTCGCCACTCTTCTGCGACTTCGGATACTCTTTGACTACCGTAGCAAAGTAATACGCGGCTTCGTCTTTTTTACCCTTGTTGTAATTAATCTGCCCTAACCAGTAATTGGCATTAGGCATATAACTCGACTTTGGATAACTCTTCACGAAACTTTGAAAGGCGACAATCGCTTTATCATACTCTTTGGTATTCACCGCCAAATGAACAGCAGCGTCATAATCACCTTTTTCACTGCCCGTGCCGACAGATGATGATGCCTGATTGCCACTATTACTTGCCGTTGAAGAAGCTGTATTTGCAGCAGGTTTACTCCCCTCAGGACTGGTAGCCCCTTCCAGTTGCTGATAAATGTCTTTCTGCCGCTCTATAATCTGATTGAGCTGATACTGACTCTCCTGAATCTGCCCTCGAAGCATGTCAATGTCACGTTGAGAATCAGCAAGTTGTTGCTGGAGTTGCGTTAATAGCTGACCGTGAGCGTTGGAAATACGCTCTAATTGGGTAAGGCGCTCATCGGTGGAACCCGAGCCGACATTACTGATTGGCGCTTGGGCAATAGCGGCCCAAGGAACCGCTACGCCAACCAGTAACGACAGACCCAAAAAATGATGTCTGAAGTTACTGTTCATGAACTACTCTTAGTATGCCAGTACTGCGCGACGGTTCTTAGCATAAGCTGATTCGTCGTGACCCAGTACAGCAGGTTTCTCTTTACCGTAAGAGACGATAGAGATTTGCTCACCGGAAACACCTTTGCCTTGCAGGTACATTTTCACTGCATTAGCACGGCGTTCACCTAATGCGATGTTGTACTCAGGAGTACCACGTTCGTCAGCATGACCTTCTACAACAACTTTATAAGATGGGTTGCTGCGCAGGAATGCCGCGTGAGCGTCTAACAGCTGAGTAAAATCTGAGCCAACGTCGTATTTGTCAAAACCGAAATATACGATGTTGTTGTTTTGTAGCTCTTGCATTTGCTGACGAGCTAATTCCTCTGCTGACAGACCCGCATTAGTTTCGTTAACAGTGCCGACACCAGTCTGATCGTTATCAGCATTCTTGTTAGAACTACACGCTGCTACGGCCATAACTGGTAAAGCTAACATCAGCCCTTTTAGCACTTTGTTCAGTTGCATCTCTTTGATCCTTTTAAAATTTGCCATACATATTATTATGCATCACAGATACGGCGACCAGGCAGGGAATTTTACCTGTCCATCGGTTGCCGGAAGACGCGCTTTGAAACGCCCGTCAGTCGAAACTAGCTGCAATACAGTCCCCAACCCTTGGGTGGAGCTATAAATCACCATAGTGCCGTTAGGTGCGATACTCGGCGTTTCATCCAGGAACGTATCCGTCAAAATTTGAACGGCTCCCGTTGCCAGATCTTGTTTAGCTATGTGCTGCTTACCACTCTCTGAGCTGACCATCACCACAAAACTACCATCCGCGCTTACATCAGCATCTTGGTTTTGTGTGCCTTCCCAAGTGAGGCGTTGCGGAGCACCGCCATTAATATCGGTTTTATATAACTGTGGACGACCACCCTGATCAGAGGTGTAAACCAAAGTCTGGTTATCCGGCATCCAACTTGGCTCAGTATTGTTACTGCGGCCATCTGTAACCTGACGAATCTGAGCTGAACCCAAATCCATCACGTAAAGATTCAAACTACCCGATTTAGATAGAGCAAATGCCAATTTACTGCCATCAGGGGAAAATGCAGGCGCGCCGTTATGACGCGGGAAGGAGGCAACCTGACGTACCTCACCACTCGCCAAGGTCTGGATCACCAAGGCAGAACGGCCGCTTTCAAATGTCACATAAGCCAGTTTAGCGCCATCAGGAGACCATGCCGGCGACATCAACGGTTCCGGCGAACGGTGAACAGTGAACTGGTTGTAACCATCGTAATCAGATACACGCAGTTCATACGGATATTTACCGCCATTAGTCTTTACAATGTAAGCCAGACGAGTACGGAATGCGCCTTTGATGCCCGTCAGTTTTTCAAATACTTGATCACTGGCTGTATGCGCAGCATAACGCAACCATTGTTTGGTCACTTTAAATTGATCCTGAGCAAGCACCGTGCCCGGAGCGCTCGCAGTATCAACCAATTGATAAGAGATTAAAAAACCACCATCCGCACTTGGTTGGATCTGCCCAACAACAACAGCATCAATCCCTAACGCCGACCACGCAGCAGGCGTCACCTCAGATGCCGTCGTTGGCTGCTGCGGCATACGGCTGACATCAATAGGGTTAAATTTACCGCTGTTACGAAGATCGGCCCCAACGATCACCCCAATCTCTTCCGGCGCATTGCCCGCTCCAGTCCATTTAAATGGCACGACACCAATAGGACGCGCAGAATCGACACCTTGAGTGATCTCGATACGAACTTCTGCGTAAGCAACCGTGGCCCACAACATTAAAATGCCTAGTACTACTTTAAAAGCCTGCCTCATTAATCTCTCCCTTATCACGATGGAATAGTCGCAATAATTCGCAGAATATTAACAAACGTCAACAAACAAAACCAGATATACCCGTTATCTTTCAAGTTGCCTCTTTGTTGGCCGCACTCGCTCACCCCGGTCACATAGTTATCTATGCTCCCGGGGATTCGCTCCCTTGCCGTCGCGATCCATCTTGAAATCCATTGGGTATAGCTTAATAACATTGAATGGTTCTGTTTGTTATTAATAACTTTWAAATAACA
>NZ_PUWT01000116.1:0-1538 GCF_002968995.1 Photorhabdus hindustanensis | reverse complement strand
GCCAGCCATAGCCGGTATCCTCAAAGGCTCATTTCTAAACGGTTCGGTGTGGATTGCGCTGCGGTGCGCGGTGAAATACGGATATAAAAAAGCCTCGCAATCGCGGGGCTGTTACTGGCACTGAGTTTTGATGTAGTCCTGCAAGCCAAGAATCATTTGCTCTGCGATGGTAATGCTTTCCATTGTTCAGCAAGAGAAGCTGGCTCTGGATACTGCTTCTTGTCCTGCCAGTGATCTTCTATCGCTTCACTCATGCGTCGCATCCAGTCGGCCAGTTTTAAAGCAGCTTCTTTCTCCGATTCCAACTCAGGGAAATCAGTAAATTCCATTTTTGGGGTATATCTACCGAATCGGTCTTTTTCAATAACAAGAATTTGTTCAAGAATTGTTTTTGAATTTGTATGTGATACGTAGTATTTACTGAGTTGCGTTTTCTCTTCTCTGTTTTTTTCAAAGTAAATCAAGTCAACTTCCGTTTTCATTTCTTCACCTACTGACACTGGGTTCTAACATAATCCTGCAAGCCCTCTAGTTGTGCCTGCATCGTTGTTACTCTTTCGGTGAGAGTGAAATAATCCCTGACAACGGAGTCTTCCAGTCTGGGGCGGGCTGCATCATCCACGCCGGGGGTGGCAGTGGCTTCACTCTTTGGACATGTGGCTGCGATGCGCAACCGACGACGACCAGCGGCAACATCACCACGAAGAGCATCAATTTCAGATTTGGCATGAGCAAGTTCCTGCGTGTGAGTCTTGTCCAGCTCTGCGAGTTGCTGTATCCGCGTTTGCTGTTGAGTATTGATGTCGACTTGTTCATTGAGATCAGTCGTTAGTTTTTTATTTAAATCACTTGCTGCGTTTAACGATGTCATCAACCAACTAGACCAAGCAATGAGCCCGGCCATAATAACAAGTATTATCTTCTCGTAGGCTTTCATAACAATGACCACGCTTTCTCAAACGTTTCCTCTGAATAGGGTTGTTGATTAGCATTCTCCATCTTGATAATGCCCTCAGCTAAAGCGAACAGGGTTATCTTGTCTTGGGTAGATATCCGATCATTCGCAGAGACACCCACCTTCTTAGCCGCAAACTGAATATAATTTTCAGTGTGGTTCTCGTGTTGCGGTGCGTAACGATTGATAATCTCTTTGACTGTGTTCAGATTGTGCTTGCATTGGTAGTTTTGCAGTAGCTTGAACAGCGCTCGAATGCCATATTCAGGGACTTCAAACCGACAGAAACGCGATTCAATCTTTGGATCATAAGGTAACTGCCCCTTCCAGTCGTTGAAACGGTTATAGTCGATATTACCGGGATTGTTGTTTCGTATGCCTCTGGTCATTTGTCATCACCAATGCGTTTGTTAATGGCACGAATAGCCATTTCTCTGATTTTATCAACACCGATAAACCCTACAGCGCCGCCTATCATTGGAGATACCCCGGATGAAATTCCGAACGCTTCAATACCACTGGATATCGCCCATGACAGAACGCCACATAACAAACATTCAGCCCATTTGTTTTTACATTCCAC
>NZ_PUWT01000115.1:0-4555 GCF_002968995.1 Photorhabdus hindustanensis | reverse complement strand
CTCTCCCCCGGCTGCGCTGCCGGGACAATGTTCATCTCCGCCCGCACGGTCGGGAAACGTTGCAAGTTTTCCAATCCCTGCTCGATATCCCGTAAATCCAACAGTTTGCCTTCACGCGCGGGAAAGGGCGTGATGCGTTGAATATAATGGCCGCTATCCGGGGTATAGCGAATATGCCGGATGTTGCCCGGTATCATCACCAGTCTTAGCGTTTGGGTACGCAAATCCTGGGGAGGGACCAGAACCCGGCTGGTGACATAGCCGTGATTAATGAGCTGATCTTGCAACTGGGTTATCAGCCGGCTAATGCCTTTATCGCCCAGGCAATGGTTTTCGCCCTGTTGGGCGACACGTCGGAACGGTAACCAGTGTGGAAAATTTTCGGTGCCGGCCAATACCACATGGGTGATAGGAAAACAGGGGGTTTCCACCGCAAAGGCGGCTGACTCCCCGGTTTCCGGTACCGACAGATGAACTTCTGCAGGCGGCGGGGTTAATTGAGCTTCCAGCGCTTGCTGGCGGGCCTGTTGATGAATGAGTTGTTGATCTGCGATGTCGGCGGCTTGACTGCCTGAGGCTACGCTACAAAAAACCGTTAATACCAAAATACTGCTTTTCATTGACTTTCTATTCCACAATGTTGAAGCAGCATTAACCACGAATTTAACTTAGCGATCAATATTTAGGGTTGATTATCAACTGGGCAACTAAAATAGGGGGTTGGTTAAGATAGCAGCAAAAACAAGAGGTTATATGACAAGGCAAAAAACAGGCCAATGTGATTATTTTGTAACAGCATTGTATAAAAAATAGATTAATATTAATCATTTAATAATCAACATTAATAATTTCAAATTAATTTTATTGTTTTATTTTAATTATGTGATGTAAATCACATTTATGATGATTGATTTCAGCATTGAATGACTTGAACTGTGACAGTTATTTTTAATTTGTGATGAGGTATTACCTTTTCTGATTGGGTTGGATGATAACTTTTAGCTCAGTTGGCAGAACAGGCGCTATGCTATTGCGGATTGGGAGATAATCATCAGAAGCAGGTGTTCGTAATTCATTCACAGAGTGGAAAAAATCATGAACCTTAAGGAGACAAAGATCGCTAGTGCGGATTTATGCCAGTCTTGCTTTGTGTCAACTGTTCGGCCTGTCATTTTGCTCACTTTTTGAAAGGCATAAATGATTATTCTATACAGTATGAAAAGCTTTCTTGACCTTGAAATGGACCTTGATTAATTTAAGGCAGTATTCGTTGTCGCGTAAGCGATCGTTAATGTTCCCGCAGTCTGAGAGGAACGCCTTCGGGTGACTGATTTCAATGCCATTGTAGCCTGAGAGATGGCGTCTTCGGACGGCAAATCCGTTTATCCTTTGAAAACGGGTATCACTAACAATAGTGATGAAGGTGCAATTTCACAGACAGTTTTTCGACTTGCCAGTATCCTCAAACAACAACCTACGGTTCATTTTGCTTTCTACGCTTGCCTGGGTGGTTTCGTTCAGCAGTCTGGATGACTGTTGCCAGATTTGACAGGTTATTGGGTATCTTGCGGACAGCGCATTGGGTCCAGAAGAAATGGGCGGCGTCACTTGTTGGCGTGATAACGAAAACCAAGTGACGCTGCCAGCGTACAACCTGCCAAGCCACGTAATATAAGCTTTCCCCTCGTCTCCTACCGTCTGATCGACACGTAGTACATTGGTCAGGATAGTTTGAAGACTGCCACTTACCCTAACGTCTTGAGTGAAAAACAATCATGTTGACGTTTTATATTCAGAAGAAGGAGAACAATCGACTCGATATTGATGGCGACGTCAGTGAAAACTGGCGTTGGAGGTAGTCTGACAACGGTCAGGACGGTGTAAACCGCGAACAGCTCAGAGAGCTGGGGTGCCTCGTAAGAACTCAACATTTCGCCACCCCGATGCACAGATATCAGTCGAGCCGCAGGAAGCGCAAATCAAACCGTGCCGTTGGGGTTGAGAGATGACATTCAGAATACTGTTTTGTATTGCTTGCCTCCGTCAGGTTACAAGCGGTGGTGTCGTGTGGGTTAAAAAGGAAATCGTTTGAATGTCAAAGTTGAGTAAACAGTTAGTCACATTGGCCCGTCAGGCTGGCGGCAGTTTTAAAACCGTTTCAGACAGAATGAAAATAGCCAAACGTCTGGCAGAAAGCATGGCGATATTAAATATTCAAATCCGTGATATTAAGAATATGAAAATTAATCATATTGAAAAATATATTGATAGCCGAAAGTCAGAGAATATTTCAAAGCGCACGTTACAAAATGAGATGGCGGCTGTTCGGGCGATATTCGCTATGGCGGGAAGATCTCAATTAGCTAACCCTCATCACAAACGGTTAAGTAATCATGCGCTCGGATTATCTGGCGCCAGCCGGGAGGGGACTAAGATGGCGATTTCGGATGAGCGTTATCACACGACGCTTGTTTTGGTCCGGGGGAAAGATGAAGGGGTAGCTGCGGCTATGCAACTTTCTCGTTATCTGGGACTGCGAACGGAAGAAGCGGTTCAGGCGGCAAAGTCATTAAGAACGTGGGAAAAAGCTTTATTGCGTGGGGATGAAAGAGTGAGGGTGGTGTTTGGTACAAAAGGAGGACGTCCCCGTGACACGACGGTGGTTGATCGGGATAAAGTGATCCAGGCAGTCAGGGCGGCAATAAAGTATGCCAATAAAAATCAGGGTCGTTTGATTGATAAACCGAATTTACATTCGGCCATTGATCGTTACCGGAATATCGTCAGGGAAGCGGGGTTAACCGGAAAGTCTTCGCCACACAGTTTGCGTTATGCTTATGCTGTTGAGGCCATAAATTATCATTTATCGAAAGGATTCAGTCGAAAAGAAGCGGAAGCGATGGTTTCGATGGATTTAGGGCATGGGGATGGACGCGGGCATTATGTTGCCCGTGTCTACAATAAACCGCACGGTGACGATTAATCGGTTTTTGAATTTAATTTGAATCGAAACAGCCCTGGGCTTAGTTACGCTAGCAACAGGCTGGGCGGGGATACGCTATCCCGAAAACCTTTCTGCCTTTAATCGCTGGATGGAGAACTATCAATCGTTGTGGCTGTTATGGCGATTAAGCCTTTACGCGCTGCTGGTCTGGGGCAACCGGAAAATCTGGCAGTTGACGGAAAACAAACCGGAATATTGTGCCGTGTTAATCAGCGAATGTGCTGTTTATCCTGTTGTGTGAATATGCCCTGTCAGGCAGCATGGAGGCACGCGCGTGACGACAAACAGTTATCTGGAATATTTCCTGACTCTGCTCGGTTCAAACCGGGTTTTAAAACTTAAGGGATACGCAGTATCCCTTAAGCATCATGGTTCTAATTTTATGCCAGTTTTATTTTTTCCCGCCTGTTTAACCTGTTTATCATTGCCCCGATAATTAAAGATTAGATAAATATTATTAGCGGGGCAGGTAAATTATTAAATTTATTTGTTTTCTTAACTTAGATTGGCTTTATACCCGTAATCATTGAAGATGCTTGATTTTATCTGAAATGGAGATCATTATCCTCGCTATGAAAATATTTATTACATCAGAACAAAAAATCAAACTTGAACATCTTCACGACACCACTCGTGATGGTCAGGTACGAGACAGAATAAAAGCTATCCTTCTGGCTTCTGAAGGGTGGAGTTCTATGATGATAGCCCAGGCATTGCGACTCCATCAGACCACTGTTGACCGCCATATCAGTGATTACCTTAATCACGGTAAACTTAAATCGGGTAATGGGGGATCTGGCAGTTTGCTTTCCCGAGAACAAACTGATTTTTTAATCAACCACTTATCTCAACATCTTTTCCATCACACCCATGAAATCGTGGCCTATGTTGCTCAGCTCTGGAAGATTACCTTTAGCATTCCCGGCATGAATAAATGGCTACACCGTCAGGGTTTTTCTTATAAAAAACCTTGTGGTGTCCCTCATAAATTCGATGCAGAAAAACAGAGACAATTTATTGAATATTATGAAAATCTTAAAGTCGCCGCGAAAGACGAGCCCATCCTCTTTCTTGACGCGGTTCACCCGACTCAAGGTACCAAACTCAGTTATGGCTGGATGCGGAAAGGTGAGAAAAAAACAGTCAAAACAACAGGAAGCCGGACTCGCCTGAATATATTGGGCGCCCTCAACCTAAATGCCATTGGTCATACGGTGTTCCAGGAATATCAAACCATTAATGACTATAACATTTGCTGTTTTTTCAATGAAATAAGAAAGTCTTATCCTGACTATCATCAAAAAATTCATCTTATTGTGGATGGGGCGGGTTACAACAAAGCGCATCTTGTGAAGGAGTGGGCTTATGTCAGCAATATTGAGTTACATTACCTTCCGCCATACAGCCCAAATTTAAACCCGATAGAGCGATTATGGAAGGTCATGAATGAACAGGTTCGAAATAACCGTTATTTCGCTGATAAACATGAATTTCGAGACAAAGTCTTCAAATTTTTCACCACAACGCTACCTGATATAGCGAACTCGCTGA
>NZ_PUWT01000114.1:0-1206 GCF_002968995.1 Photorhabdus hindustanensis | reverse complement strand
GGCGGCGGCCGAAGCAGTCCCTGTACGGGCTGCGGCTGGGCGGACACGGCGAGAATCCCCAGCTCGATCCGGGCCTGAGATTTGCCGGGCAACTTTTTGATGAGGAAAGTGGTTTATTTTATAATCGGTTCCGCTATTATTTGCCGGAAGCGGCGTGCTATCTCGGCCCTGACCCTTTGGGGTTAGCAGGAGGAGTAAATCCTTACAGTTACGTGCATAATCCGACGGGTTGGATCGATCCTTTTGGGTTGGCAAGTTCACCTTCTCAATTATTAAATCGGAAACTTAGAGCTTTACAAAAAGCTCAAGGTTCTGCCGTGAATATCCGCGAATTACCTGATGGGCGAATCCGTTATTATGATAAGGAAGCGTTAGCTAGAACCGAAGGGCTAACGCGTGGACGTTCTCATGTCACAGAGTGGAATCCATCAACAGGAAATGTGAGGTCTTGGGAAGAAACTTACGACCATTCCAGCAAGGTTAATCGTGTACATCCTAAGATGAAAGATGGTCAGGTATTGGATTTCCCTCATTATCCACCCACCAAAGCGGATATAGATTCAGGTATAGCAACAACCTCAGGAAAAGCTATTAAAAAATGTGGGGGATTGTCATGAACGATCTAATCCATCTTTTTATAAGCGGCCTGAATGAAAAACTTCAAGAAAATTACGATACTGCTAACATTGCTAGATATGCATATGAATTTTACCTTGATCATGACATTGATGATGAGAGGCTAAGATATGTCGTTGATTATTTAAAAGGAATGGATGCAGATCCTGCATTTGAATTAAGTAAAGACGAAGTCACTTCTTTTGTTCGAGAAAATCTCTTTTACATCTAAAAAACACCGGAAGATCCCCGTGATCTTCCGGCTCTAATCTTCTCGACACTTAATAAAGGAAGGTAAGTAAACGTCCGGTCATCTCACCTTGTTCTTCCCCTCCGGCCCCTGCACGCTACTGCTTCCTTATCTTCACCTGGAGACTGACACCATGAGCCGTAGCCGATATACCCCGGAACAAAAACAACACCATGTGGCCCAATGGCGCCACAGTAACCTGACCCGAAAACAGTATTGCGAACAGCATCAGCTGAGTTTTTCCTCTTTCCGCGACTGGATTGCCGACAGTCACAAAATGCGCCAACCTCTCAGCCAGACACTGCCCGCCCTCTTGCCGGTTTCACTCCAGCCTGACGACG
>NZ_PUWT01000113.1:0-3505 GCF_002968995.1 Photorhabdus hindustanensis | reverse complement strand
GTCATTGCTGCGGTCACAAAATGCCGGAAATGCCGCTGCGTAAGCGGATCTGGCCATGCCCTTGCTGTCGAGTCGAACATGACCGCGATATCAATGCGGCGCTCAACATCCAGCGCAAGGGCATAACAGAATTACAGGCGGCGGGACTCGTCGTTTCTGCCCACGGAGGCCAGCGTAAATCCGTCATAAAGACGGTGGCGGCCTGAGAAGTGGGAAGCCTCGCCGTTTTTTACGGCGGGGAGCAGTCACAAACTGCATGAATTAAATTTTCCTATGAGTATCTCTGTTGTTGAAACAGAGAGATACTGCGAGTAGTACGAAAGTGATTCTTTTCCTTCCACTCTGTCACCATTGAGTATCTCCAGCCTTACCGCGATTTTCTGGCATTTAATATATCAGATTCTCCATTAGCAGGATTAAAAATCCGGACGCTGATCACATTTTATACTGATAATTTAGACGGATAAATTATTCATCATTAGAATAGTTTAATTATGTCACTATCAAATTATCAATATTTTCTATGGAAAGATTATCGCTTTATCACCGCAGTCTGGCAGCGCTTGTCCTGCTGGCCATATCCGAATGGACTCATGTTTCAACATCGGGTGCTTTGGGAGCTATTTATCTCACTATTCACCGGATTGAATTTGCAGGGGCAGAAAGTTTGTCCCGGTCAGACCAAGAACACTCGATGCATCCTTATTTATCCGCAGGGTTAACTTCGCAGGATATCAACGCACGGGTACGAAAAACCACTAATACCTCATTGGGTAATTTATTAGTCAGCATTACTGACTTTGCCACACTTAAATTAAGAAAAGGGACAGTACGATGGATAAACGCCACAACTCGATGGCCAGGGTCACGAGTTATCTTTTAATTTACCTGACGGCAATCCAGCCATTGCACCCGGCTATGGCTGTCGGCATAACACCGGATAACAACCGCACACAGGTACAAAATCAGGGCAATGTGCCGGTGGTGAATATCGCCACGCCGAATGATGCAGGGATATCCCACAATACCTACCAAGAGTTCAATGTCGCCACTCAGGGGACCGTACTTAATAACGCTACACAGACGGCTCAATCGCAACTGGCAGGGCAACTTAACGCGAACCCTAACCTGAAAGGCAAAGCGGCGGAACTGATTATTAACGAAGTCACCGGCAGTGGCCGCTCTGACCTGCAAGGCCAGTTGGAAATTGTTGGCAATAAAGCCAACGTGATGATTGCCAACCCTAACGGCATTACCTGTGATGGTTGTGGTTTTATTAATACCACCGGCGCAACCCTGACCACCGGTAAGCCACAATTTGATCAACAGGGCGCACTAGAAGCACTGGAAGTGAAAAAAGGCCAGATTACCATTGGCGGCAAAGGGCTGGACGGCAAGACGACGGATTATGTCGATATCATCAGCCGGGCGACGGAGTTGAATGGAAAAATTCAGGCTAACACCCTGTCGCTGACTCAGGGGGCCAACCGTATTAGCTTGAAAGACGGCACGGTTAAACCTATCGCCGGAGAAGGGGCAAAACCGCAATTAGCGGTTGATACCAAAGCCTTAGGCGGCATGTATGCCAATAAAATCCGACTGGTTGCCACTGAAAAGGGGGTTGGGGTTAATCTCACCAACCTGACCACAACCCAAGACGCTATCAGTTTAACCGCTGAGGGTAAAATTATCTTGGGGGAGGTACAAGCTAAGACCGATATCAACATCAACAGTAAAGCCATTGAAACGGCAGAACAAAGCCATGTACAAGCGGGTCAACATCTGAGATTGACTACCGAGACACTGCGCAATCAAGGTCAAATCCGTGCGGGTGGCGATGTCGCGCTTAAAGCGACTAAACTGGATAACGTAAACCCGACTAAGAAAAGTCACCCTATTATTACCGCGGGTAAAAACAACAGCATCACTGCTAACGAGATAAATAATGTTGGCGAGTTAAGCGCGGCGCAAAACCTCACCCTGACAGGTAAAAATTTTTCAACCAAAGCGATAAAAGACAGTCAGCAGAATATCATCGGTAAACTGAATGCCGGTGGGGATCTGACGGCGACATTTCAAGATACATTTCGTTTTGATTTTGATAAAGAACATTTTAAAGCGGGAAAGAACCCCACTGATCTGGCGTTAATCACCGGGAAAAACATTTCTCTCACTGCCCGAGATTTAGTAAATCGTGCGTCAATGAGGGCAGAACAAAACTTAACCGCTGACGCGGAAACGATCTATTTAGGCCAGGGGAATTTAAAAGCCGGGAACCATGTCATGTTGGATGGAAAGTCACACCTTGATGTGAATGGTTATGATATCTCCGGTCATGATGTGACCTTGCTTGCCAGCCGGGGAATGCTGTCTGTTGTCTCTGGGGACGACTATACCCCGGAAGGAACAAGGGTATTAACCACGCTTTCTGCTGATAACCTATTACGCATTATCGCCGATGGTCCTATTGATATTGCAGATACCCTGATTAACCGGGCGAAAAATATCTTTTTGGCAACCAATGATAAACTTGAGATTTATGCCTCGGGTGATTTAATTGATGAACAGAGTCCACTCAATGACGGCGCTAAACAAGAATTAATTAATCAGCGTCTGCGTCAGCTTAGCCAATTGCAAGCGGATGAAAATATTGAGATCCATGCAGGAAAGATTGTCGATCTGAGAAGTATTTCTTTAACCGCGGGGAAGGATATCACGCTGACCAGTGGCGGCATACTTGATGTGAGTAAAATCACAGCGGAGAACCCTTATGAATATTCAAATGAGCATGGAGATGACTATGTAAAACATTATGAAAATGCCGATGACGAGGAAGACGAACAATCTTACCCACAATTTCAATTCCCGATAATAAAAAGTACCCTCACGGCCGGCAATAACTTAACCATTAATACCGGTGGTGACATTATTGATACTGAGGCAACGTTATTGGCAAAAGGGACAACTGCCATCACCAAAAACAACGCAGAGTTGCATTCACCGGCGGGGAAGTATAACTCAGTTGAAGGGAAATATACGCCGGTGACTTCTGTGCTGATTGGAAGTGCGTTAAGTCATGCTCCTCAACTGACAATAAACTTCTCAGAAGTAGAAGGAGAAGTACCGGGAATTAAACTGGCGGATAAGCAAACACGGATCACCTCGAAAAACAATCGCCCTATTATTCATATTGCAGCGCCTAACGCCCGTGGTGTTTCACATAACCGTTATCAGGAATTTAATGTTGGGACCTCAGGATTAGTATTTAATAACGCGACCCATAATACGCAGTCTCTGTTGGCGGGGCAAATTGGCGCCAATCTTAACTTCAACGGTAAATCAGCCGAGCTGATTATTAATGAAGTCGTGGGGGCCTTAGCCTCAAATTTGCAAGGGCTGTTGGAAGTCGTAGGGCAAAAAGCCGATATCCTCATTGCCAACCCGAACGGCATTACCTGTAATGGCTGTAGTTTTGTTAATACCCCGGCTGTCACCTTATCGACGG
>NZ_PUWT01000112.1:0-5263 GCF_002968995.1 Photorhabdus hindustanensis | reverse complement strand
GCCCGGTGTCCGTTTTCAAGAACTTGGTCATTCATCTAGATTAAATTTCAAATCAGTTATTTTCATTTTTAATCCCATATTAAATCAGTTAACTCATTATTTAATAGTCTACATTTTTCAGCGGCATCAATGATTTTCTGCGCTCTTTCAATGTTAGCTTCTGTAATATCAAATTTAATTTCACTCCATCCATCCTGATCAGTTATGTATATTGAAAACCAATTATTTATCAGTGAATTATTACTTTTAATGGCTGATATTTTAATAAAGAATAATTCACAATCTAAATAAGCCATTGTCATTCTAAGTGAATTATCAAAATACCAATCATCAGACGTGTATTTAAAATCTTTCATTGAGCAAGTTAACACAATCAAGCCTCCTCTAATTACACTCATATTTCAACGAGAGTTTCTTTCCAGTCCATACCTTCTAATTCGATAATAGCTACAATTTCATATTGAGATGATGGTGATTCAGAGAACCAGTTGCCGTTAATTTGAGACGGCTTTTTGTTCCATGCTAATACAATTCCCTTGTTTTCTGTGACTATAAATTTAGTCCAAAACGGAGCTAATAATTCAATGCCAAAGTAGTTAACTTTGATCGGCTTTATTAAGCTAATTAATTTCATGTGACTTTATTTCCTGTATAAATTCAATATTATTAATTGGGGACTCATTCCCCCATGTATGCCATCCCTGAATTTTTTCTCTTGCGAATAGCTCAATGCGCGGGACATTTCCGTATAGTTGTTCAAGTCTATTCCTGACTTCCCACGGCTTTTTTGAATGTTCCCCGACACAAGAGAAAACCACTTGCTTCACTGCGGCACTAATACGCTCAATTCCATTTCCCCGAACCGCGAGCAATACATCCTCTGTATTTGCTCGCGTGTAGTTCCCCATCCCGATCACCGTCTCTTTGTTTAGTATCTCCATGAAATCAAAGAAATCTTCTACTCCGTTCTTATCTATCCGATCACCAGCCAATTTATTTAATTTCACCCATGTGAATAGCTTCATGGTTTTAACTTTAAAGCCCCATGCTTTAGTTAATTCAATTGCCTCAAGTGTGAAATTACCCGTATACCACATTGCTAGAACCGAGTTGTCTGCGGCTATAGAGTGAATGGGAAGTTTAGTTAAGTCGAAGAAAGATGTTGTTGTATAGTGATTATCGGCTGCACCGTTTGAAGCTTTATTATTATATTGCCAAGGGGGATCGCAATAAATAAGCTCATATTTCATTAATCACTCCAGTAAGACAATGATTCTTTCGCTGCATCGTGCGGATGAATATATTTCCAGTCTCCATCTTTTCTAGAATATGATTCAATCTCACATGTAGCGGCTTCTTTTGCTTCTGATAAATTCATTCCGCGATAGACAAGAACATTTATCATGTATCGCTTGAACATTCGTTTCCAGATAAAGTAAAAATGGTTGCAGAGATAATCATTCATTTTCATCCTCATCTTCAACATCTACCCAGACATCAACAACAGTAGACATAAATTCATTAATTATTTGTTGGCGCTCTTCATCTGTCATTCCTTTCCATTCTGCTTCTGTTATATTCAGCTCTGTTTGACTCATAGAGCCGATCATGTTTGTTTGAGCTTTAAGTATCATTTGTTTACTCATCATTTACCTCATCATTAATATTGATTTCATCAAGTGAGCAAAAAATTCCGTCATCGTCTATAATTCCCGGAAAACCGAAGAATTCAACCACTTCATAATAATTTCCTATAGTGAATTTATATGGAAAGTCTGAAATCTGATTACAATACTGCAAAGTATCACCGACATTGATTGTCATTTTTCTTCGAC
This sequence comes from Photorhabdus hindustanensis, assembly GCF_002968995.1. NCBI lineage: Bacteria > Pseudomonadati > Pseudomonadota > Gammaproteobacteria > Enterobacterales > Morganellaceae > Photorhabdus > Photorhabdus hindustanensis. The sequence continues at coordinate 3,428 of NZ_PUWT01000112.1, read as the reverse complement.
TCTTGTTCTTGTAATAAAGTTACAATTGGTTCAAGCGCATCAAATGCTAGTCCGAGCACTCGAAGCTTTCGTTTTAATAGCTTGATTTCAGCAATTACTTGGCCCGGCGAACCCGTATCATTCTCTTCTTCAATTCCAGCAGCGCGAGCTATAGCAGCAAGACCCTTACAAGAGTCATAAAACATTTCTTTATAGCTATCGCGTTCTTTACGAAGAAATTCCAGCTTATCAGCAATCTCATTCAAAATTAAATAATCGTCACAACTTGCTACTCTTGCTAACTCGTGACATGCGGATATTAGAGATTCTGTATTTTTATTCATGATAGTTACCTCTGTTGAATAACTTCAGCTTCAATATAACTGATGTCTAAAATTTCGTCCATGTCGTAAACATCTATTTGACAACCTAATCGATCTTCATCATCGATTATTTCCTTATATTCATCATCGTCTACTTCAATTATTTTACTGAAATAAACTGAAGCATTTCCTGTTATTATTAATTTCTTGCTCATGAGTTAACTCTTTTTAATAATCATATTTTCACAAATTTCTTTGGCTCTATGACAAGTGTCAATATCGAACCAGCCGAAGTGACATTTATTGAAACTGATACCTAATTTCTTCGCTAACCATCTGTACGCATCCGTGCGACTTAATTTCCCAGATTGCCATATTTCTTCGAAATACCGCTTACTACTCATTCTAGCATTTCGAGTTGCTTTATCTGCTAATGTGCCCAACGGGATATCTGTAAACGGGTGCATGCCGACATATGCCCCGCATGACGTACAAATATATAGCCACGGCCATTTACTGTGTGCTTTACCAAATATCTCTTCATGATGAGCTATTGTTACGTGGCCGCAGCAGTAACGGCATCTTACAGGAATTGGTAGCGGGTCTTTAACCCGCTGAATGGCTTTATTGCATGGGTTCCAGGGTGTTTTCTCCATAATAATAATCCTCCCGCTATATAAATGGGTTAGATATTAGTAACAGGTATGCCGATATATTGATCCAACGAAATCGGTATGCTGCCTTTAGTGAACATGGTGTGTCCTATCTTGCGCTCTAATTCGACGTAACGACGATAGAGTTCAGGGTTGCATTTAGCCCCATGCCGTAAATCATTACTGCTACCCATGATGCAGAACACGCAAGATAATCTCTCATTTCCATCTTTATATGCCCAAAATGGCTGCTGCCCAGCATCAGCTATAGTTTTGAATACCTGCGCAGTCGATAGTTCGAAAATTGGAAGCCAGCTGTACACTGTACGTGCGCCGCTGCTTAGTGTCTGTGCTTGATTAACAGAGAACGGTGACTTCTTTGCCCTGTTAGCAGATTCTTCTGCGCGAATGCCAGTACAATCTACAGCTAATGTTTTACCTTTAGCTTTCAAATCATTTCTAATGAACTTTTGAATGGGTCCGCGCTTTAAGTCGCTAGTGCACTGGCGATACTTAGGACTAGGCCACATACCGCGAGCTTCGACCATTCCCAGTAATGTTTTTCTTGCTTGAACGATATTCAGCTCATGATTAATATTCTCATTAATGTGCTCAATCACACCCGGCCATTCAACGTCCCCCAAGCTAGCGTGAACGACAACAATCTGATCATGCGGAATAATAGAATTTAATAGTGCATACATAGCTTGGCTATCTTTTCCTCCAGAGTGGGATACGTAGAAAATAGCGCCAGCGTTTATCACCCGCCGAGATTCAGCGGGAATTGATAGCTGTATCATTGATGATCCTTTGATTAGATATTTTGATTTGGATTTCCGAGAATAAACACTCTGTGAGTAAAATCAGACGACTTTACTTTTTTATCGACTTCTCTTTTTTCCTTTTTTCTTTTTTTATCTTTATGTCTTTGACATTCAGTACAGCTACCATTAGACACGTATCTTAGCGTGTGCCCTTGCGGGCAAGGGTCGCCATTAAATTTTTCACCATACATCAAATTACCCTCATATTTAAAATGAAGAGAAACTATCGTCGTATTGCTCGTATTGATGATTATTTTGATAATTATTGTAGCTGTTATGCTGTGATGATTTATTTCTCTCATCTTTATCTTTTAAAGTTGAAACAATCTTATTTACAGCCTCAGCAACTTTACCTTCTTCAACTTCTTGCAATGTTTGCCCAGTTTTGGCAATGAATGGAATTCTTATATCAAAGCTGAATGTATCGCTTCCATCCGTTCTTTTTGTTCTCAGTGTTTTTTGGAGCACCAGACCGATCATTTTTCCAGCTAATTCAGGTGCGATACATGTATTCGCATCTTTCGTTACCTGGGTTAATTGCTTAACTCCAGCACAACCCATGATTGCATTGATCATATTAATGCCATACTGATTATCTGTGCCGTCATTTTTCTTACACCAAACACTTCAACTGAAATCCAATCCATTTCGACGGGCATAATTCTTACGTCTTCACACAATATTTCAAAACTGTAAGTATCTTGTATTTTTATCATTGTTTAACCCTCATATTTACACTTTAATGAAAATCTCACGAAACTCATCGCAATCAACAAAAATCCAGTTTAGATTTTCATCTTTAATAACTAACCATGTGCCAGTAGTACCTATAGAATAGACCTTGTATTCTTCATATTTGTTAAGACAATGAAAAGAACCATTAATTTTAACTGAGAAATTATAAATGTTGTCATGCCGATGCGGAGGAATTATTTTACTAGGATTATTTTTCATCCATAAGAAACTTACTTTCACCAAATCATTTTCGTTGAATTTTACTTGATTAATTTTCATTTTGTTTACCTTCTGAGTTTATCTGCGTTATTCGATGTTGCCAGCTTTCATTTCTGATTCGATGAACTTGATAACTTCTTTCAGTTTCTTGTCGCTGTCGATAGTAGCTGGTAATTCTTCCGCAATTTCTTTTTCCATCGCGCAATGACCGTTATATCTTAAATGATTGCCATTCACTGCATACACGAACATCGGCTCACACTGAACTTCACCATCTTCACGAATTACCGCGAACCAGACATTGTTTACTTTAACAATTTCGCCATCATTCATTTCAACAGTTTCGAAATATCTTGCGTCAATGTCGATGTTGCGGCGGGCTGCGTAGTTGATGATTGCTTTGCTGATGTTCATTGTTTAATCCTCATATTAATTTAATAATTGGCTTCCGTGCCGATGATTCCCTGTTTTTCCCGATGAAGTGTTATAGCCTACTTATGCGTTAACCGGGCGCTAACCGGAACTCAGTGATGCTCTAAGCCGCCTTTCCCTCACTACGTCGCCGTGGGAACCCGACCTCTACACAGTCGTCGTGTGCCTGGATTTATCAGGCTGGTAGCGGTATAGCTGTGTCACTAAACCATGATTAATTCTCCTTTTAATGTTCTTATATTTAACTCTCTACAATAAGTAGC
>NZ_PUWT01000111.1:0-8670 GCF_002968995.1 Photorhabdus hindustanensis | reverse complement strand
AACGATGGGAAAGTTATCGCGGTATCCTTGATAGACGTATCCAGACGGAATGCTTTCCATGAAGAAGGTGTAAAGACTAAATCCGTTGGTACCGAACCCGATTCTTTCAGAATTAATGTCTGCCATGATTCAATATCATCAGACGGCTGCGTGTTTGTTACTCCTGCTGCAACCTTAAGCGGCCACTTATCCGAACCGCTTAAGGTAATCGTCAGGTTAGATGAACGGCCAAAATCAATTACTGTTGCCGGGAAACCCTCACCAACAACCGTGATTTGTGATTTTACTAACGCATTTGCAGCCATCCACTCCAGACGACGGTTCAAGATGTCGATTTGATCGGCCATTTCGAATTGCAGATTCAGCATTTCGCGTTCTGCTGCTGTGTACTCGCCACCGATACGTTCCCCAATTTGACGACGAATGGGTTTGCGAAAATCAGGTGCCCTCTTATCTTTTATATACGCCGGTTTAAAAGTGTTGGTCTGGTATTGACGGCTTTCTACTACTTTTCCCTCTACAAGTGGAGAGACAAACGGTGCCATCCTGCGTTTACCTACATCTACATCAATTGATACCTTCTCTGTATCCTCCGTTATTACATTGGGAAAAAATCGATCTAATAGAAAATTTTGGCTGGTCATTAGATTCGGGACGACTTGCACTAATACGTTAGTATCGTAAATGCTAATATTATTACTCATGCAATTTCTCTATATGCAATAGCTGGCAGCCGAGGCCACCAGACTGAATTTAAAAACGAGCGCATCCCTGCCGGGTGGTGGCATTAAATGCAATAATGGGGTAATGAGATTAGGCTATCGGAGCCTGAATACTATCGCGTATGAAAATAGCCGAAGGACGTAATGCAGTTTTCAGATCTTCAAGTGTCCAGCTTGCGTCAAAAATGAGTCTGTGTTGGTTAAACTCACCCAGCAGATAAACACCGCAAGTCTTTGATTCTGTTGTTGTATCAACATCATCAGCAAGAATAGCAATGGGTTTCTCTCTACCGTCTTTAGCGGTTTTAACACTCAAAGCATACTCTTTTAATTCAGTGATAAGCCCTAAAACTGTTCCCCGTTTCAATAATCCCACTTTTGCAATCGTCACTGTGTCAGTCACTAGTTGCAAAGGACCGGAGACTAACTGATCTGGAACGAACATTGTCGATGTCATGCCGGGGGCAAATGGGTTTTGTCCGATTTGTTCCATTATTTTTTACCTTTCACTGAGTTATAGAGGCTGGTTGCATTGGCAACCAGTGCTTCAACAGAGCCGCTAGCGGGTTGTCGGGCATCGGGCCCTAACCTCACTTGCTGTGCCTGTTGCATGCGCTCATCTAACGAAGCGCGACGCAGGGTTGATGCTGATCCCGTTAATGCTAATGTACCGATAGCTTCACGTGCTGACATGCGAGTATTGAACGCTAAATGCGCGGCCATGTCCGGTCTGCCAGCAGCGTGTTTACTGCCGAAAATAGCAGCACAACGCTTCCGTTCGGCGCGGCGACCCTCTTCTTTATCGTCATTCTCTTCGGCATCTGCATCATCATCGTCATCATCAGCGCGACGGGATTTGGCCTTTTTCCCTTTTTTAGACGATTTATCTTTATCATCATCTTGGTCGTCATCTTCCTCGGCGTCAGTATCATCTTCATCCTCATCAGCCTTGGTATCGTCCTCATCATCTTCGGCATCCTCTTCGTCGCGGTCCTCTTCTTCTGCTCGACGCGATTTCGCTTTTTTGCCTTTTTCTTTGTCATCATCATCTTCTGATGCTGATTTTTTGATACCCAACAAATGGGCGAAACTCAACTTAGACATGTATTAAGCTCCTGATTCTCTAAGTAATTTTCGGAATGCAGAATCGGGAGTGATAACCTCGTCTGCCAATCCCAGACTGACACCTTCGGCGGCTAAAAAACATGCCGCTTGAGTGCCACGAATAGTTTTTTCAGAAATGCCACGATTGCGGGCAACAGTACTCACGAACAGTTTTCCCATCGCGTCTACGTCATCTTGAATCGCAGTGCGGGCCTGTTCAGTTAGCGGAACGTAAGGGTTACTTTCTGCTTTGCGGTCCCCGTAAGTGATTATTGTCACTTGTAACCCGTCCTCTTTAATGCGCTGTGACCAGTCGCAGTGAATGACAATTACCCCGATTGAACCGACTCCACCGGTACGCGGTACATAGATTTTGTCGGCGGCGCTAGCTAATGCATAAGCAGCGGAGTAAGCACTTTCTGCCAAAATTGCATGAATGGGCTTTGTTCCCCTCGCTGAATAAATCTCGTCCACCAAGTCAAAACAGCCAGCGACTTCACCACCTGGTGAATCGATATCCAAACAAATTCCTGCTACTTCGGGATCGTACAGTGCGGTAAGAAAGGATTGCCTGATACCGTCATACCCGGTCATGCCACTGTAGGGACGTAAAGAGCCAAGTTTTTGGACTAATGTTCCTTGAATCGGAATAACGGCTATCCCTTCCACAACGTCATAACCTGCATCGTTTTTAGGACGCGAAAAGCTACCGTCATCGTCCCAATCCGACATTGCGTTAATCCGTGTAATACCGAATCTATCTGTTAATGCAGCCATCACGACCTCAGCTTTACGCGGGTGCAATGCTAGCGGAGTGTTAAATAGCCGTTGGGCCAAATGTGGTAAATTCATTACTCCACCTTCGGATCTTGAATAGTTTTATCAGCGGGAACATCCAGTTGCGCCCATGACGGAGGAGTCAAGCCCCGTTCTTTAAACGCATCAAGTTCACGCTTACGCTGATCGAGCATCTCTTCCCAGTCTTCACCGGCGTTTTCTGCGGCTTCCATTTCTAACGTAGATAAACCGGCATCCATACCCAAGATTGCGCCCTTCTTCTCTGCCACAGGATCTACCCAGCCTCGGCCCGGCCCCATCCATTGCGCCCTACAGTAAGCGGCTCGCGCCTCTAGGAAATCAGGTGCGCCAGTTGGCAAAGGTAAATCTTCTATATCGTGAATTTCTTCAATAAAGGCAGTCAAGATGGGTTGAGCAAAACCGATTGAGAAATCAGCGCGACGCCGGGTTAATGTTTTCCACGCCTCTAACATAGCTGAACGTGCCGAACTGTAGTTCACATCAGACCAGTCTTGCGTCACTTGCTGAGTAGACAGCCCTGTTGCCGCCGCGATATTGCGTAGTGCCGCACTTTCAAAACCTTCAAAATTACTATGAGGTCTCGCTGCGTTCACTGTATTGATTTGCTCGCCGGGGTACAGAATCGGGAGTCGTGCCCCGTTTTGTAATGACAAACGGCGGTCATTGTGAAACTCGACGCGTCCCTGTTGATATGCGCCTAAATTCTCATCCTCACTTTCACCCAAAGCCGCTTCAACAAGAGCCGGATCATACGGGGATTCAATATAAGCGCCGAATATCGCATTTAGAATAGCGGCCTCAAGTTCTGACTGGTCATACTTAATCAGCATTTTCAGGCGCTGAACAACTGGCGTTAAGATGCCATTACCCCGGTGTTGAGCACCGCGCTCGTGATCAAAATCATGAACCACATGCGGACGCCCCCACGGCGTTTCACGTGGCACACGCTCCCACGTCATTGTTTTTGCGCCACTCCACCAGTCACCAATGTGAGCTTCCCGGATATGGTAAAACGTAGGTGCGCCGTCATCGTCTATTTCAACGCCGCCGCGAATATGCGGCATGTCGAAATTTTGTTGGGGATTACTCAATCGGTCCGGGTCTACAATCTGAATTGTCGTAGCATACCGCCCACGTCCGGGACCTAATCTGTCAGTTCGATACTGTAAAACGGCCAACGCATCGCCATCTAATAGCTTATGTCTAAACGCCAGACGCAACATTTGTGAAACTGTTTGCTTGCGCTCTACGTCACAATAACGCCCCGGATCATTGGCCCAAGAACGCCAATGCGCCTCGACAACTTTCCCGTACTCATCAGCCCATGTTGCATCAAACTTTTGATTGCCGGTCATCAGTGCCAACATTCTATAATCTGGCTTAATAATGGGCCGGAAATTAGCACCGATGGCATTATCAAGAACCCTAGTTATCGCACCACTAGCCCAACCATCATTTCTTGCCAGGTCACGAACACGCGAAACAATGCGGTCACGATAAATATTGATTTCATTATCCGGCGACCATAATGCCGGCTGCCAGTTCGCCAACTGATCGCTGAATGTATCCGCTGCGTCATAAGGCACACGACTACCGCCGACTAACATAGACATTTTCGGGCGTGATGGTGGTAAAGGCTGTCCGTCCCGACCTAAAATTCTTACTGTATTCATCAGAACCTAAACCTTACCGGCTTTCGCGGCCTTGCTACGATACCGAGTTGCGCCTGTAGTAATTGAATCAGCGCCATCAAATCCGCTAGTGAACTTTGTTGATATGACACTGAGCGGGTGCCGTCTCCCTGTGTGTATGAAAACGAAACGCCGCGTTGCCCGGATGCCAAATCAATGTAGGCTTGCTGTGCTTTCATCAATGCGTCTTGCAATTGCTCGCGCGTCATTGCGCCAGCCAGCAAGCTAGTTTTGGAGTTAAACATAGTGATCCTTTGGAAATTTAGGACGGCAAAAGTTGAGACAAGCTTTTTCGTTTCGGCTTTTCAGGCTCTTGAATGATAACGCCGGGATATTGCAAACTGATTTTTTCCTCTGGTTCAACCGGAGGGGGTAACAATCGGCCCGGATTTGTCGTAATGCTTGTCACTAATGCATTCAGTTTTAGTCCCATGTGCAGGAGTCCACATAAAGCAGCGTACGCATATACACGGCAGTCAAGCGCCTCGTTAGCGCGGCCCGGCAATTGTTCCCAGACGCGGAACCTTTGCCCGCCCGACTCTTTGAGCACCGAACGTTCAGCCAACAATTGACTGAAATAATTCAGGTCTCTGTCGGCTGGAAAGTGCATATAACTTGCCGCCGCCTCGCCGGGTAGCGGAGGATCAAGATGCAAACGCCCACGAATAGTATCTTTTGCCGCATTAACACCAAGAATAATGGGCTTGAAACTCGACTTAGTTCGGGAAGTGGGTTTTTTAGTCGGCCAGACTGGGGAGCGTTTACCACCGCGTGCCGATTCTCCTTTGATGGCCCATATCCGGCGACCAATTCTGGCTTTCGAAAACTCATAGACTTTCTGAGTGTGGTGACCGCCGGAGTCCATACAAGCCGCCATGATAGTAAAGCCGCGCCCGTCAGCACGCCGCCAAACTTGCTTCAAATAAGCATCTAATCGCTTCCACGGTTCATCAGTTTCAAGATCACCTTCAATCACATCATAAGCAATTGACCAACTTTCCTCATTGCGGCCCCACCCGACAATTTCAATTTCGAATCTGTCATCTTGCGTATCAATACCCGCCGTCAAAACAGCCACGCCATCCGGGACCTCAGCGGCAAAGACTTCACAACGTTCAAGCAGTTTTCTTTCACTCAATGCTTTCTCTCCGCGGTCTTCATAAGGTTCACCCAGCACAAGGTTAATAAATGTCTGGCGCATCAAGGGGTCATTTTTCACCCTCAGCCATTCAGCGACCAGATATTTCCACGCGGCATTTGGGAATAAGCTGTAACCCGCCCAAATATGAAAACCGGCATGGCCTTTAAATGGCTTTGTCGCTCGCCACTCTCCGCGCTTCACAATGCCGGGTTTTTCGTTGTGATGGATCATGCAACCGTTATGACGACAAACATAGTAAGCCGTGTCCGGCAAACCATTGCCGTTTTCGTCCTTGTCCCACTTGATCCCATATGGCGTATCGGGACCGCCCCACTCTAATATTTGATATTCGCCGCAGTGAGGGCATGGGACATAGTAATAACGCTGGTCACTATCGCCGAACGACTTTTCAATGCGGCTAGTACCTTTCACCGTAGGAGTTGAACCCAACACAATCTTTCGGTTCCAGAACGTTTCAGAACGTTTTGTACCCAACGCAATCTGATCACCTTCAACCCCAGCACCGCCAGACGGATACCCATCCACTTCATCAAACAAGATGATCCGGCAAGTGATACGACGAAACCCGCCTGGGCTGTTAGCCCCTACCAGTGTCAGATTGGCACCATTCAAAAACGTCTTTTTCAGAATGGTCTGATTACTGTTTTTGGCTTTGGGGTCACCAGAGATTTCAGCCAACACTGGGGTATCACGCAGCATTGGGGCAATCTCGGTTTTACTGTAGTCTTCCGCATCTTCAACGCGGGGTTGAACAACAAGAATCGGAGACGGGTCATGCACCAGATAATAACCCACTACGTGATCGAGAATTTTTGTATAGCCGACACGAGCCGATTTCATAACAGACACATAGGTAACAGTCGGGTCTGTGATAGCATCCATGATGCCGTCTTGATAAGCAAAAGATCGGAATCTACCCGTTTGCGCACTGGTTTCTTTTGACAGTACAGCATACTTATTGGCCCATTCACTTAGCGAAAGTGGCTCGGGAGGACGGATATCAGGGCGGCGCTTATATAATTCTTGCGTGAAATTTTGCCAAGCAGATGTGTTAACTTTCTCCTCGTTGTTTATTATCATCAAGGCTTAACTCCTCCATCGCCTCGTAAACCACCTCCTGTAACGCTTGAACAAACTCCGTGTCATTAGTGGTGGAGGCCAAGACACGTAGACGAGGACCATGCTCAGGGGCAATAGCGATTAAGCGAGTACGCATTCTTGAGTACTCTTGTCCAACAGCTTCAATCATGTCTTTATACGGCAACACCTGACCGGACTTAATTTCGTACTCTAATTGAGTGAGCAACGCGAGAAAGTTTTCTTTTAACGTCCGGGCTTCGTCGAATGTCATCGTTGCGCCCTTTTCAGCGATCATCCGCTCAACAATTTTTGTCGGTGACTCAGTGCGTCCGCTGTCAGATTTGTTACCCTCGGATCTGTTACCTGACTTGTTACCCTGTTTGTTACCTGTGACTTTATTATCGGGCCGGGTAACAGATTTTCGATAGCGTTCGATATTCGCGTTTGATGCGTCCACATCGATGTCATCACCATCAAGAACCAGCCAGCCCCGCGCTTTCCACTGGGTTACTGTCTTGCGGCTGACACCATGCAATTTTGCAAATTCTGACTGATTCATTTGTCAATGTTACCTAAATTTCAAAGACTTATAACTAGTGAAACATCGGGGCGCACAATGTCCCATGATTTAAATGTCCCCGAGAAGGACCCATTTAATCTAGATGAGAATCATTATCATTTATCTAGCTGTGGTAGCTCATTCATTGCTAAGTATCAGTTAGTTATTCTATCACTTAGCTGTTTTAATAGCTTCATCTAGCGCCTGACTCATAGCTTGGGGCATTAAAGCATCAGCCATCTTTCTTGCGCGTTCTTGATAACCGAGAATCGGGGTAACAGGCAATGCATCACCGAACCGGATTAACAATTTCGGTGGACGCTGCTTTTTCCTCTCTCTGCGAGTGCCATTCGGGGAGCGCTTTAACCGCTTTTTGCTCTTCTTACCCTTCCTGCCTTTCTTACGTTGCCATACGCCATTGACACTATTATGTTCGCTGGTTGTTACTTCTCCGATAAATACATCCGGCCTGGCTTTCAGTTGCTGGAGTTTATTACGGGGTAAGTTGCCATACTTGTTTAGCTTAATATTCTTCGGATTTAATAACGCGCTGCTATTAAGTTTATGTACCCCGCCGACTTCAAACGGAGTCAAATAACTTGCTGCAATATCACGCACAAAGACTTTGGCTTTCAGATTGCTCTTGCTCGCGCCAATAGAACCCACTGACTTAACAGTAAAAGGAGTGGGATTATCCAGCTTGCGCTCAATTGCTTTTTTCTCAGCTTGTTCAATCTGCCGGGCAACTTTTGTTAATGCTTGTGCTGTGGCAAATGGGATTTGCTTCTTTATTTGCGTCAGCTTATTAGACAGTTCCTTTAATCCAGCCATATGTTCGTTCCAATTCGATAGCTGGAATATTTAATTCAGCAAGAACATCATCTAAATAAGTTGAATCTCCGGTTTTATCAGCTTGTAATTTTGCATAAGCCACAACCATTTCTTTTGCTCGCTCACATTTAACATCTAACCAAGCTTGCTCAGCTTCGAGTTTCTCCCTAAGTTTCGCGTTTTCTGCTTCTAATTCCCTAATCCTTTCATCAGAGTCATGCCAATGTGCTAGCGCCTTAAATACTTCTATCATCGTGCTATTTCCTCAAAATAAAAAGGCCGCTTAGCGACCTGTTATCTGATTATATGCCTGCTTTGTTAACCCGCTCAGGCGGCGCGGGTTTCTTCCTTTCCACAGTCAAGAAAAATTGATAGATTGGCTATTCCACAGTCAAAATAAGAGAATAGCTATGAATAACTTCTTAGTAAGGGTTGAACTATATGGTGCAGAATATGATGACTATGAAAGATTTCATGAAATAATGCTCGAATTAAAACTGTACCGTCATATTTCACAGCAGGGAAAAACTTTGAAACTACCTGATGGTACTTATTTTGGTGCTTTTAATGCAACAGCACATGACGTTCTAGTTGCAGTAAGAAAAGCTGCAAAAAATTTCTCTCCTGATAATGAAGCTTCCATTTTTGTTTGTAACTTTACTGATTATGATCATCTTCTTTATCAAGCATAATCGCCGCAAC
>NZ_PUWT01000110.1:0-7779 GCF_002968995.1 Photorhabdus hindustanensis | reverse complement strand
AATATCACTCCAGCCTTCTGCGCCCGCAATCACGGCACACAGTGACGAAAACAGGATGTCAAATAAAGGATAGGTGACTTTCGCACTCTGGCGAGGGTCTTGGATTGCCGAAAAATGAAGGGTAAAGTTCTCAAGGCACATGATATAGGTTTTCACTCTCAAAAGAGAGTATAAGATCACAGTGCTTTATTTGAAGCAACCTATTTTATTTTTGGCTAAAAAACATTCGTGATCTTGCCCTGGCACCGGGAAGACCGGTTAATTGACGGTTGTTAATTAATGCCTGTAAAACCAGATTCATCACTTGTGCTGCCTGATTATCTGGCTGACTGTCTGGACTGGAACTGTCGTTTGGCGGCTTATTTGCATCCCAGTAGGTAATTAAATAGTTACAATTGATATTGACCCATCCCGGTAATAATGTGCTGGTCGCCGGGTTATAACGTCTTGTTTCTGTGGAGCGTAATTGTAGATCTTCATGTATGTCGTAAAGAAATATACTCACTGTCGGTTCTGATTGAATGGAATTAATTTCTGGTAGATCAAAACGAATATCAATGTTTTGACTGGGAATGTCTAAATATTTAATTAGAATATCATTTAATGCTTGATTAATTTCAATAATCGCATTGTCAGAAGCAATTATAGTTGTCATATTGACTCCAATTCTACTTAATTTTTAAAATACCAAGCGGCCAGTTTTATTTAATTCAAGTATCACGGCGCGTTCTATATATTTATTTTCAATCTGTCCAATATTGTCATTTGCTGCCAATATGGATGATAATAAGGCGATATTTCTGATATTTGCTCCGGTTAAATCAGATCTTTTAGCCAGATGTTCAAAATCAATTTCATCGGATAATGTCAGTTGTTCAGGCCAGATTTTTTGCCACATTTTTTTACGTAATGTTTCATCAGGGTAAGTAAAACGAGTAATAAAAGTAAAGCGGCGATTAAACGCGCTGTCAAGGTGGCTACGGTTATTGGTGGCTAAAATCACTAATCCCGGATAATTTTCTAGTCGTTGTAGCAGATAAGAAACTTCAATATTGGCATGTCTGTCTTGGGCATCTTTAGTTTCACTGCGTTTGCCAAATAAAGCATCGGCTTCGTCGAAAAAAAGTACTCCGGAATCCGCTTCGGCCAGATCGAAAATACGGGAGATATTTTTTTCCGTTTCACCGATGTATTTGTTCACCACGGTAGAGAGATCGACTTTAATCAGATCAACACCAAGATTATTGGCAATCACCTCAGCAGCCATTGTTTTACCGGTACCCGATTCTCCATAAAATAATGTGCTAATACCGGTACCGTAACTGATTTTTTCCTGAAAGCCAGAGCTCAGAATTTGGTCACGGTAATTAATGGCTGCGACGATTTCTTTTAATTGTTGCGCTAACGTATCTGAAACCACTAAATCGTTAAAGCTGCGTTTTGGGGTGATTCGTTGGGCTAATTTACCGAAATTTTGTTGAGCGCGGAAACTTAATGCCTTACGTAAATCAGTCTCTTCCAGTTGGCCTTCTGGTTGCCGAATCATTTGGTATTGATGTGCTTCTTCAACAATGAGGGGTAATGTTTCCGCTGTAAAAGAGAAACGTTGACAGAGCTGAGTAATATTGATTCCTTGGATGACATTAGCCGGTAAACTTGCTTTTAGCATTGTTTTTCTATCTTCTAACGTTGTTACTGGCATATCAATTTGTACTATTGGCAAATGCTTAATCCAGACTAATGCATCTCCCGGTTCTGCCAGACAAACTACTTTTAATTTCGGCTGATTCAATAAAATAGATAACTCATGGTGTAATCTTTTTTTTTTCCTCTGCAAGTAAAGAAAAATTGCGGATTAATAAACAGGCATCATGCAAGCGGATTTCTCGTATTGCATCTGCCAATATGGGTATTGTGACACTATTTTCTTCGTCGGGCAGGTGAGCTAAATCAAGAATTAAGGTATGAATACCATGAGATGCCATAATATTACTGACCGCTAATTCTCTGGCGCTGTCCTGTTTTCCTCTGAGTATGATTAATGGCTGTATTTCGTTGGTGTCATTCAATAATATTTTCTTAAATGAATGATAAAGAGTTTGCGGATACCAATTATGTGAGTCTGGAGTATGCCAATTAGCACAGGTTATTAATGGCGGTAGAATAACTCGTTGTCCCGATAAAAAATGCCAGACAGAGTTGTGAGTTAAAAATTGTGTTTGTAACCAGATTGGTTCTTCTTGATTATTAAGCCGTAGTAGTTGGTTGTTGATTAATGGTGTTTGCGGTAAAAAACTGTTTTGCAGTAATTGTCGATCACTTTGACATTGGCTAAATAATTCAATTGCTAAAGCAAAGCTAGGCCACTGTTTTTTACTATTGCCATTTAGAGCGGCAAACAGGGCATGGTAACGACTGTCAAAATGGGGTAATAAACCTAATAATAAGGTATCTAGTTCAAATTCAGTCAGTTCAAAACGTTCTACCAATAATGATAATGCATCAGAGACAGGATTTTCCTTTGCTGCTGGATGGCTAATAATATCATCTGGTTTAGTTAGCCAATGGGGAATGCCCTGTGGTTTTGTCAGACGTTGTTCTAATTCATCTTCTGCGAGTAAAAAACTTTCCGGTAAGGAATCATATTTATCACATTTTTGGTAATAGTAATGCTGTAACCGCAAATCGATACGTTCCAAATGGGGATAAATCCAGTGTGATTTTGTCGTTATATCGTGGTTATTTATCAGCGGGTAATCCATATAAACCTTCTAAATATTTTTCCAGTCAATCTTTAAAGGGCGATCCAGCCAGGGAAGTTTGGCGATATTTAATGGCCACGGCCAATCAGCCAACAGCGCATCAAATGGCTGATGCTGGATGGAGATTTTGATTTCTTGCTCGTCTGCCAGTAATTCACCCGGTCGTTGTAAAAACAGTTGACGGACATCATTACGGCTTAATTTTTTCCAGCCGGGAAGTTGGCTGATAACGGCATCCAGCCATTGATCTATTATCAATTGTTTTTCCGGCTCAACAGGAGTTAATTCAATCATTTCGTCGGCCAATAATCCACACAAAACGTTATTCAGTACTTTTCTTTCTGCTGGTCTTTCTTCGGTTCCCCAAATCAGGTAGTCAAGTAAATCAACGGCATTGAACTGAGCCTGATGATGGATAAATTTCTGTGCTTCAAGCAGGCCAAGTTGATTAAACAGTGCGGGTAGCATCGGCCACAAAATTAATATCCCGGCATTATTTACTGGGCGTGGAAAAGGGTGTTCAGGTAATAAAGTCTGTTCAGAGTATGGTTTGTTGATGGTTTGAAGTGGGTTGAGGTTATTTCCTCTAATAACCGATGGGTTATCTGATATTGATAATGCTTGAGGATCTTCGGCAATTACTTTTTGATTTGTCGGATGTTGATATTTCTGAGCGTTTGAAGAGTTATCGCCACCCATGAAGGGTTTTATCTCAGATCTATTTTTATCCGTGTGGTTTGGTATAAAGCATTCCAATAGATATTGGTGTTCTTCAACCGACAGGTGCTGTTGGCAAAGCTGTGAAATAGCAACTGTTTGCCAGAGTTGTTTTAGCCAACTATTTAATGGGATATTGTCGGTCATAGCCTGGCGAAATAATGTAATAACAGACGCGGCATTAAGTGTACCGTTATTGAGCTCAGTTGTAATACGCGAGATGATTTTTGCATCGGGTTTAACTAGTTCCTGTGCATTATGTCGCTGTATATATTCCAGTGCATTGAGTATCAGTTGCCCGGAGGAGGCAAGCGCCTCCTGGTGTTGTGGTTTATTTATGTTTTCGGATAATCTGCGGTTGATGGTGCTCAATAAAGCGGGTTGTTTGATAGTTAAAAGCCGTTGCAGGCTATGTTCAGATAAACAGCTTTTTGCTAATAGTAATGCTGATTTGTTTTCTATCCGTGTTAATTGATTTATTAATTTCTTAATCTTGATATCACTGTTTTTATTATTCGCTATTGCCTCCGCTGGATTTAATTGGGGATATTTTTGATATAAGAAGTGAATGAAGTTCTCTGCATTAATAAAGTTATTATCACCAGATAAAGAAGAATTATGGGTGATTTTATTTGGTATTGGTGCATTCAGGTGAATTTCTTCTTTATTATTTATCTGATATTGGCTTAGTGCTTTAATCAGTGCAACCTTGAGGCGAGCAGGAAACAATGAATTAAAGTCGTGAAAATTTATTTCGCCAAGATCCAAGGTTAATGTTTCTAAATAGATATCCTTATTAATAGGATATTGAGTGAATAATGTATTGAATAAGTTATTTATATTGGCTTGATTAAGCAGGGAGCCATGCAATACTTTCTTAGCTACCTGCTGATTGTTAGCCTCAATAGTAATGGTAATCCGATTTAACAGATTTGGCTCCGAAGTCATATAAATATATCCTTGGTAATTATCGAATAATAGATAGTTTAAGTTTGTCTGTGTTGAGCCGAATTAAAGTTTCATAATAAAAGCAAGAATATAATACGCTGGTAGGCTATTTATAGTATGATCATGCTTTCCCTGAGTGGCAGTGCTGGTATGTGTATGCTTTTCAGACGGGTTACCAAAAGCATCGGTAAGCGGGTTTCTTAATATATCTTCTTGTCCTGCATTTGCGACAGAATATACGGTGTACGCCCCACCACCTGTATTCCATGTATACTGCACAGAGTGTGTATGGGGGGGGATATGTTTTGCTTCTAAAGCTGTTCCAGAAATATTTACCGTTATGTTACCAGCAGAAACGTTACTCGTTTTAACAGTATACGTTTTACTACTTCCACTCCCTGTTAAACCTTGCCCGCCTGTTTTACCCACTTCATCGTTTTTACCTCCAATAATGAAGCGGTCAATCAAGTTCGGCGTGCCCTGAGTTCCATCACATAATGCCCAGCCTGTAGGAGCACTACTACCAGAAAACATCACAATCATTCCTTTAGGGAGTACTGTTTTGGGATCAATACTAACGCCGCTTGAATCAACCGTGATACCGTTACCCGCTTTGACTGAAACACCATTCCTATCGACATTAATACCATTACTAGCCTTAACATCTAATCCTTCACCGCCTGCTTTTACTCCCCAACCAATTCCTACCGATATCCCTGCAGACTCGACTTTAATTGTGTTATCTTTGGATTTTACAGAGACGCCGTTAGTATTAACAACAATACCATTGCCTTGACCAACACATATTCCATTGGTTTTATTAATCAGACCGCTACCAAGGTTTACAGATAAAATATCATCTTTCAGCATTAATGGAGAAAAATCCTGGCTGGAAAGTGTACCTATTTTTAAATTAAGTGTACCGTCATCGGTCAATTTCAATCCTTGCCCTGGACCATTTTGTTGTGGCGCCTGACCACAAGCTTTACGCCCAATATCGGCAATATTAACCAGATCAGCATAATCGGTCTGTAATGGAATACTGCCTTCTTTAAAACGGCTTTTTAAATCATCGGCTGAAGGACCCGTTGATTTAATATTGGTATTTTCTAAATTGGTTTCTGAATTATATGGATTATGTTCTTTTTCCATTTATATCACCTTTTGTATAATGTGAAATGATTATGAGTTTTTCATTATAATTAAATGAAAATTAAAAAAGATACTTAATTTAATGTAAGATTAATATTTATTTTGTTAAAGTAAATTAATTTATTTATCATTTGAAAATTAAACATGAGCGTTTTTAATCGATATTTTTCTATATTCATGATTAAAGTCAGCGTTTATTTAAATTTTCTCCAGTATAAGGTACATACACTAACTGATTATTAATAATCACTTCTGTATTCCATTCTTTACCTGATTCACCAACCACATCAATACGTTGCTGTGCGGTAGCAATTCTCATATTACCAATACCTGTTGCGGCAGAAGGTAATCTTCCCAGGGTTAAAGTTTCTAAAACATGGTATGCCTCGTCCCCTAAGGGAGCGCCATTATTTTGCCAGCGCTGATAGGTACTGGAAAAATCTTTAAAATGTTCCGGTGACAACCAATGTATAATCAGAGAAAGATGAACGGGAAATTCAGCTAAAATTTCGGTTTTCGCCCAAGATTCCAATTTGTAAGGATCAACGTCGTCATTTTTAACGAGTTGGCTATTAATCACCATACTGACTACAAATGAAAAGCGATCGGCTAAAGCATATTTTTCGCTGGAGAAATACCAACGATAGCGCCAGGCGTCTGCCGCTAATGGAAAATTATCCTGTGAGTCTTGGGTGAGTTTAATTAATATCTTGCCTTGAATACGATCAAATTTAATGACGTTTGCCTTGAGTTCATGATCAGATTTCTTCGGCCCGGATGGGGTAATTACATATTTCAGTGTAATTTCATCATTTTCTTCGATCATGGCAGGGAAGGGACTTTGGGGGCTGGAGGTAATCCAGCGTTCATCTTCTGTTCCCGTTTGATATATCTCACTGGCATAAACCAGTTGATAATCCATATCTTCCAGCCACACCGAACTATTTTTCCAGTGTAGATTACCTTGATTAAATGCTTTCTCCACTCTTTCCCAATTGCGTTCCAGATCACTGCTATTGCTGGTGTTAAGAGTAAATTTATCTTCTTCGATATTAGTGATCATCTGATTACGCAACACTTTTTTATTTTCGCCGTCGCCTTCAGTGATAATTAAGTCAATTATCTGACCTTGCAGTAACTGATTTGCCTTTCCTGTCTGGGTAATCATTAATTGATGATTTTTAGTATCGGTCTCATCTTTTATTTCCAGATTATCGGGCGTTTGCTCCTCGTCGAATTGTGGGTCCGGTTTTATCGGTAATAACTGTCGATGTTCAATCAGGTAGAAAGGAAGTTCATCCAGCTTTGGGGTTTCCTCGAAACATTTTCCTCCCAAACCAAGCCGGGCAGCAATACGTTTCTGAAGTGCTGATACTTTATCAATACGAATGTTATTACGTTGGTAGGTCAATTCAGGCTGTTGCGCCAGATATTTGCGTTGGGTAAATAAAAAATCCTTATCCTGAAGCGGTGTCAGTGAGTTTGGTAACAGTGGTGGGATTGCGCATTTAGCTCCAAAATAGCCTAACAGATAATCCAAAATAGTCAGTTCTTTATCATAATTCTGTTGCTGAATATCGTCATTAATATAGATTTTTGAATCCTTGTCTAACTGATCGGTTAATTTAGTCTTTATATTCTTATAGACTTCCTGATTGGTAGTATTCTCTTTAAAAGGCCACTGTGTGCCATATACGTTATTTCCTCGTTGTTTAAAGGCTAATAATTTTGGCAAGAGGTTGAGTTCGGCACAACCATTAGCTAATAGTTGTTCAAAAGGCAACATAAATTGGTGCAAGTGCACTTGTTGTTGAGTCTCCGCGTAGGTCTGTAATCCATAGCAGGCCGGTAATTTATTGCTTACCGGATAGTAATCCAGGACTTTACGATGTTTGCCCCAGTTTAGTAATTCGGGCTGTGTTTCAATCAAGGGTTCTGCAACAGGGCAAGATCACGAATGTTTTTTAGCCAAAAATAAAATAGGTTGCTTCAAATAAAGCACTGTGATCTTATACTCTCTTTTGAGAGTGAAAACCTATATCATGTGCCTTGAGAACTTTACCCTTCATTTTTCGGCAATCCAAGACCCTCGCCAGAGTGCGAAAGTCACCTATCCTTTATTTGACATCCTGTTTTCGTCACTGTGTGCCGTGATTGCGGGCGCAGAAGGCTGGAGTGATATTCAGGAGTATACCGAAGG
>NZ_PUWT01000011.1:0-16007 GCF_002968995.1 Photorhabdus hindustanensis | reverse complement strand
GTCGTGCTCTACCAACTGAGCTATTCCCGCATTACTGACTGGCGATCACCTGAAATAATAGACTAATCCCAAGAAATCAATTGCTAACCTAAACTTGGAGCGGGAAACGAGACTCGAACTCGCGACCCCAACCTTGGCAAGGTTGTGCTCTACCAACTGAGCTATTCCCGCGTCACTAACTAATAATAGCCAGAAACAACATACTGATGCCAAATCAAAATTTGGAGCGGGAAACGAGACTCGAACTCGCGACCCCGACCTTGGCAAGGTCGTGCTCTACCAACTGAGCTATTCCCGCATATCTTTTAGTACGCTATCCATACCTTATGAAATTCTTCATCGGTATGGGGAGCGCATTATACGAAAAATCGTTGCGCCCGCAAGCCCTTCAACACAAAAAAACAAACTTTCCGGTCAAATGACGATTTAAACGCCAATGCAGGTTAATTAATCATCACACCAAACTTGCATTATCATACGAACAGAAAATAAAACTTTCTGACTCACAGTTGAATAAAATGTTCCCGGTAATAGGCTAACTCAGCAACTGATTCACGAATATCATCCAGCGCCTGATGAGTATTCTGCTTCTTAAACCCAGCAAGGATTTCCGGCTTCCAACGACGGGCTAACTCTTTAAGTGTGCTGACATCCAAGTAACGATAATGAAAATAAGCCTCCAATTCTGGCATATAGCGGAACAAGAAACGCCTATCCTGACTAACACTATTACCACAAATGGGGGAAGCACCTGCCGGAACCCATTTTTCCAAAAATTCAATCGTCGCCTTCTCTGCCTCATGATCGTCAATTTTACTTGCCTTAACACGTTCAACCAGCCCACTCCCCGTATGGGTGCGCACATTCCATTTATCCATCAGAGCAAGTTGTTCATCAGACTGATGAACCGCAATGACTGGCCCTTCCGCCAGGATATTCAGATTTGCATCGGTGACAATTGTCGCAATTTCAATAATGCGATCCCGCTCTGGATCTAAGCCCGTCATTTCCAGATCTATCCAGATAAGATTGTGCTCACTTTTTGACATGTTATATCCTAGATTGGAGAGATAGTTCTTATTAATGGTGTATCATAGCGCTTTTAAGCAATAACAGCGATAAGTGTGGAACAAGTGAGGTTCGGTGGCTAAACATAAACTATCCAAAGGCCAGCAACGGCGGGTACAGGCAAATCATCAGCGAAGATTGAAAAAACAGGATAATAAACCTGAAATGGATGATAGTCAGTTAGGTGAACCTCAAGAAGGGCTGGTTATCAGCCGTTTTGGCCAACATGCTGATGTCGAGGCAGAAGACGGTTCTATACAACGTTGTAATATTCGCAGAACTATCCGCTCATTGGTCACTGGCGATCAAGTCGTATGGCGTCCTTCGCTGCAAACACAAGCAGATGTTAAAGTAAATGGTATTGTTGAAGCCGTTCACGAACGTACTTCCGTACTTACGCGGCCTGACTATTACGATGGTATTAAACCTATCGCCGCCAATATTGACCAAATAGTGATTGTGTCAGCCATTCTTCCTGAACTGTCACTCAATATTATCGATCGCTACCTTGTCGCCTGTGAAACGCTGGGCATTGAGCCATTGATTGTATTGAATAAAATTGATCTGTTGGACGAAGAAAGCCGTGAATGGGTCAACGAAATCATGTCCACATACCACAACATTGGTTACAGGGTATTGAAACTCTCAAGCCATACTAACGAAGGTATGGAAGAATTAACGAAGATGCTTGCAGGCCGAATCAGCATTTTTGCCGGTCAGTCTGGCGTAGGTAAATCAAGTTTACTCAACACGCTCCTGCCAGAAGATGAAGAAGAGATTCTGGTCAATCAGGTTTCAGATGTTTCCGGTTTAGGTCAGCACACCACAACAACCTCCCGTCTTTATCATTTTCCACATGGCGGCGATGTTATTGATTCTCCCGGGGTTCGAGAGTTTGGCCTGTGGCATTTAACACCGGAGCAGATAACTCAGGGTTTTATCGAATTCCGTGATTATCTGGGCGGTTGTAAATTCCGTGATTGTAAACATCGGGACGATCCAGAGTGTGCGTTACGGAAGGCAGTGGAAGATAACGAAATAACTCAAGAACGCTTTGAGAATTATCACCGTATTCTCGACAGTATGGATCAAATTAAACCACGCAAAACTTTTACAGATAACGATAGCTAACTGACATCAAATGAAAGGACAGGTACAATACCCCCTTTTGTCTAATTTTGCCAATAGAATCCAAGAGGTTGACGTGCTGGATAACATTAAAATCAGGTTGCATTATTTACTGCCTAAACAGGGAATAACTCACCTGGCAGGCTGGTTTGCTAACAAAAAAGCTGGCTGGCTGACTCAACTGGCAATCAAAGCGTTTGCCCGTGTTTATAAAGTGGATATGAATGAAGCGAAAGCGCCTGAGTTTTCAGCATATACGACATTCAATGAGTTCTTTATCCGCCCATTAAAAGATGATATTCGCCCAATTGTCAGCAATGAACACCAATTAGCGCTACCTGCTGACGGTACTATCAGCCAGTTAGGCAATATCCGAACATACCAGCTCCTTCAAGCTAAAGGACACCACTACACACTTGAAGCTCTACTCGCCGGTAATCATCAATTAGCAGAGATATTCCGTGATGGGCAGTTTGTAACGACTTACTTATCACCTAAAGATTATCACCGTGTACATATGCCTTGCGATGGATTACTGAAAGAGATGATCTATGTCCCAGGCGATCTATTCTCTGTCAATCCATTGACTGCCGCCAACGTACCAAATCTGTTCGCTCGTAATGAAAGAGTCATCTGTCTGTTTGATACTCAATTTGGACCCATGATACAGATTCTGGTCGGTGCAACTATCGTCGGCAGTATTGAAATGGCTTGGTGTGGTACGGTTACACCACCACGGGAAGGCATTATCAAACGCTGGACTTACCCCGAAGCCGGTGCAACTGGCGCAATTTCTTTCAAGAAAGGTGAAGAAATGGGGCGTTTCAAATTGGGTTCTACCGTCATTAACCTGTTTGCATCAAATCAGGTACAGCTAGCCGGGCATTTGAGCAGTGGCTCAACAACCCGCATGGGTGAACTGTTAGCCCAAGCGATCATACCTGACGAACCTACTGACAACATAAGCTAATCCCTTTCCAAGGAGAGCCCTTTATCGTGCGCCTGATTATCAGCTTATTGCTTAGCCTGATCATTATTAGTCCGGTTCTTGCTGCGATTCCACTTGATGAAAACCAGCTCAAACAAGAACTGAAACAAATCGAATCCAGCAAAAACCCGCAGGATG
Organism: Photorhabdus hindustanensis; assembly: GCF_002968995.1. NCBI lineage: Bacteria > Pseudomonadati > Pseudomonadota > Gammaproteobacteria > Enterobacterales > Morganellaceae > Photorhabdus > Photorhabdus hindustanensis. The sequence continues at coordinate 12,685 of NZ_PUWT01000011.1, read as the reverse complement.
CAGAAGTTGCTCAGGCGCTGCAAGGCGCTCTCAATTGGATTGCTGATACTAAATCTGCTAATGACAGAACGCAGAAATATCAGACCGCCATTGATGATTTTCCTAAAATCACGAAAGAACTTCGTCAAAAATTACTCTCTGAAAGTGATACGCCTCGTCCAATTCCCGCTAACCAACCCATTGCAAGCATTGAGCAACAGATCATTCAAGTCAGCAGTCGGTTGCTAGAACAAGGGGGACAGTTACAACAAGAGCAGGACAAAGGGCGGGAAATCAGCGACTCTCTCGTCCTGTTACCACAACAACAATCAGAAGCGCGACGCCTGCTAACTGATGCATCCTCTCGCCTGCAATCATTAGGAACACCCTCCACGCCATTAGCAGAAGCTCAATTTGCCTTGGCTCAAGCTGAAGTCAACGCACACAAAGCAACCGTCAATGAACTTGAAATAGCTCAACTCTCCGCTAACAATCGGCAAGAAATTTCCCGTATGCGGGTTGAACTGTTCAAAAAGCGCTATCATCGACTTGATCTTGAGCTGCAACAACTCCGCAGCCAACTTAATGCACAACGCCAGCAAAAAGCAGAATTAGCCTTAGAACATACCGAGATGCTGGCGGAACAAAGTGATCAGCTACCAAAATTTCTGCTTGATGAATTACAACTGAACCGGAATTTATCCCAGGAATTAAATCAGCAAGCACAACGAATGAATATCATCGGCTCAAAGCAGCGACAAGCCGCCAGTGATATTATTCAGGTCCGGCAAGCACTGAATACCATTCGTGAACAAGCACAATGGCTAGGCGGCTCTACAACGCTCGGAGAAGCGCTCCAAACTCAACTTGCCCGTTTGCCTGACATGTCTAAGCCACAGCAACTTGATCGGAATATTGTCAAATTCAGGGTTGATCGCCTGAAATACGAAGACATGCTGGAGCAGTTACAAAAAGAGACTAAACCCGTACAGAAAAGCAACGTTGCGTTAACTGCGGAACAAGAGAGGATTTATGATTCTCTTATCCGCACCCGCAAAGAATTACTCAATTCACTATTATCTGGCTATGACAGTGAAATCCTTGAATTGACCAAACTGAAAGTCGCTACCAGTCAGCTAAATGATGCGCTAACAGAAGTTAAAGAAGCCACACACCGTTATCTATTCTGGGTCGCGGATGTTAATCCTGTTTCGCTCAATTACCCAATCAATGTTGTGCAGGATCTAACCCGTCTATTATCGTTAGACACTTTTTCTCAGTTAAGCGGCGCCCTGATAGTCATGCTGACCACTCAAGATACGTTGCTATACTTATTTGGCGCGCTATCCCTGGTTATATTCAGCATCGGTTCCCTTCGCCATTACCACGCATTCCTTGAACGCGCGAGTAACCGGATCGGCAAAGTCACTCATGATCACTTTTCCCTCACTTTGCGTACCGTATTCTGGTCGGTTGTTGTCGCATTACCTTTACCGATGCTCTGGTCCGCCATTGGCTATGGGCTGCAAAGCGCCTGGCAGTACCCTATGGCGACCGCTATCGGTTATGGCGTCAGCGCTACGACTCCCGTTCTATGGATCTTCATGCTGAGTGCCACTTTCGCCCATCCAAATGGATTATTCATTGCCCATTTCCGTTGGCCGGAAGAACGCGTTAAACGGGCTTTACGATTCTACCAGCTATCTATCTTTGCCATTGTGCCATTGGTCATGGCATTGATAACTTTTGAACATTATAGTGATCGAGAATTTGCTTCCACACTTGGCAGGCTTTGTTTCCTAATCCTGTGTATCTCCTTAAGCCTGATCACCAACAGCCTGAAACGGGCAAGAGTCCCGCTCTATTTGGATAAACATGGCTCCGGCGAAAATGTTATCAATACCGCTCTCTGGTGGATATTACTCTCTGCGCCGATAGTCGCGGCGCTAGCTTCCATACTGGGATATTTCAGCACATCACAAGCATTGCTTGGCCGTTTAGAAACTTCCGTTGCTATCTGGTTCTTTTTACTGGTTATTTATCACATTATCCGTCGTTGGATGCTGATTCAGCGACGCCGGATCGCCTTTGACCGGGCAAAACAACGACGGGCGGAAATTCTGGCTCAACGAGCCAAAAGCGAGGACGACTCAACGGGTTCAAGCAGTATCGAAGGCGCCATTGAAGTTGAGGAACCTATTATTGATCTGGATGCAATCAGCGCTCAGTCATTGGGATTAGTCCGTTCAATCCTAACTCTACTTGCCTTGGTTTCACTCATTTGGCTCTGGTCAGAACTTCATTCCGCTTTCTCATTTCTAGAAAATATCCGACTGTGGGATGTCACCACGACAATAAACAATGTAGAAACTGTTCAACCCATCACCGTAGGTTCTGTCTTGATTGCTATCTTGGTGATTATTATCACCACTCAACTGGTGCGTAACCTGCCCGCATTGCTTGAGTTGGCCTTACTACAGCATTTAGAACTCACACCCGGTACCGGCTTCGCCATTACCACACTCACCAAATACACCATTACTTTGATTGGTGGTTTAGTCGGTTTCTCTCTGATTGGTCTTGAATGGTCAAAATTACAATGGCTTGTCGCTGCGTTAGGGGTTGGACTAGGTTTTGGCTTACAGGAAATCTTCGCCAACATCGTTTCTGGCCTGATGATATTGTTTGAAAAACCCATTCGTATCGGTGATACCGTGACTATCCGCAACCTGACCGGTAGCATCACCAAGATCAATACCCGGGCAACAACCCTTTCAGACTGGGATAGAAAAGAGATCATCGTTCCTAACAAAGCCTTTATCACCGAGCAGTTTATTAACTGGTCATTATCTGACACCATCACCCGTGTCGTGCTGACAATTCCTGCTCCGACAGAAGCTAGCTGTGAAGAAGTCACCCAAATCCTATTAACCGCGGCTAAACGCAGCACTTTGATCCTTGAGAACCCGGCACCTGAAGCCTATCTGGTTGATCTTCAACATGGTATTCAGATATTTGAATTACGTATTTATGCTGCTGAAATGGGGCATCGAATGCCTGTCCGCCATGAAGTCCACCAGCTTATTTTGCAAGGATTCCGCGAACACGGCATTACTCTGCCATTCCCACCATTTCAGGCGAGTATTGATGTCATTGGTCGGGATATTCGCAGTGCGACGACCAATATGTCAGGCCGTAATCCACCACGTCAACCGGGTAGTTTGTAAAAAGATCATGAAGCACTGAGCATCCGTATTTGAATCAACTCACCCTATTTCAGGCAAAATATGGCCTTTTTTACCGCCATCCTAGGCTTGAAATAGGCTTTGCGAGGCAATTAATGTCGCGCCACAAGAGGTTTTCATTCCCTCCAGTGCGTACATTTGCCCATTAGAGCTGACTATTTTAGGCGTCCCTTCCACAATGGTTTGATTGCCGCCACATTTTGGACAGGATACCGCATCCCCGACCCGAGCCGCTTTCTTCCCTAACACACCAAAACTTTCATCACCGGCTAACACCTTGCCGCCATGCGAAGTCGAATCACCGACCAAAATAATAGAACGTGACATCTTTCCCTCCATTAACTAATGATTAAATATTAATTTCAAATTCCAACATCTGGCTATCATGGCGCCACAACGTGATTAAGAAAAATTTATATAAATAAAAATCATTGAAATAAATTACATGATCATGTTAGTTGAACACCTATAAAATTTACGTTATTAACTGTTTTAAACAAAAAATTACACATAATTAAATTATCAACCTTGATATCCACAAGATCAAAATATAAATTTACATTAATATTTGATTACAAAGAACACAAAGGTAGATATGAAAAATTTTGAAGATTTCTATCGGGAAGCACTTTCACAAATAAAGCATGATCTGAGCAACGCAGCGCAAGAGCATCCACACCTTGATCCATTTACCTCCGAATCCGGCGACCCAGATATTCTCCGCGTACTGGAAGGTTTTGCGCTTATCACTGCCGGTCTTCAACAAAAAATTGATGATGGTTTCCCGGAAGTCGTCAACCCGCTTCTGCGAAAAGTATGGCCGATACCTTTACATCCGATCCCTTCAACCAGCATTGTCCAGTTAGATATTCAACCAGGCAGCATGACTGAAACCACCAACATTGCCAAAGGCAGTGAAATTTCCGCCATACAGCAGAACCAATCCATTACGTTCAGAACCACTCAAGACATTAGTATTGAGCCAATTACCCTGATCAATAAAACGCTGACGCACAGCGGAGACAAGAGCCTGATATCACTGACTTTCCAATATCATGGACAAACTCCCCACTGGAAGACAGGGCAAATCACGCTTTTTCTCGGAGAAGATCAAAAACTGGCGTCTTTACTGACCAAATACATAGATCAATCGCTGAACAACACTTATCTGAAAACATCCCTAAAAGAGACGGAGATGTGGCTGGCTATTGAGATCGCTCCACGCCTGAAAGAAAATTTGGTCCTGCCGAGACCACATGACTATTTCTGGCCGTTGCAGGTGTTATACGAATACCTCTATCTGCCACATGTTAATGACTTTATGTCATTTGATTTATCGGAAGAAATCGCTGAGCTCCCTTTGGGAGAAGATAAGCAATTTACCATTATTCTAGAATTTGACTGTAACATTCCCATCGAGGACATTACACCCGCATTTATTCCCCATTGCGTACCCGTTATTAACCTGGCTCCGGCAAGAACAAAACCGATAACATTTGAAAAGGGCAAATCGCGTTATGTATTAGCAGCGAATGAAATCTTTAGTATTGATAACATTAAACTCCAATCCGATCCTGATGGAACATCTGAAGGATCTGCTCACAGCGTTCCTCTTATCAATAGCGAGCAACTGGCCGCCTGCCATTTTGCCGAACCCGGTGACAACATATTACTTTTTAACCATATACGGGAAGAATCGCCATTTGGCGGCAATCAAATTAATCTCACGTTTTATGATCATCAGGCAAAACCCGTAACAAAACACCACTATCGCGAATTTTACTGCCAATATCACAGATATCATACGCAAGCACGGACATTGGGCATCGGGCAAATCTGTATACCCAGCGAGCAGATACCCAGCCATATTCAGGCTAGGAATATCGTGTCGGCGTCAAAAGATCTTCCTGCCGTCGTAAACAGTCATCAGCACTGGCCGATACTATCTTTGTTGTCGATTGGGCCATTTTTTCTCAGTCACATTGAATCAGTCAGATCTCTGGTCAAACAACTTGATACCTTCGCGCATCTGGACGCCCCGCGTAGCCGGCATATTCAGCGCATGGCCGATGGTCTCAGCGCTATCTACCTTGAGCCATACTACCATTTTGACAAGGGCATTCCTGTGAGAGGCCAAGCCATCACACTGCGCATGACACCAGAAAATTATGAGCATGAAGGAGAAATGTATGCTTTTGCCAAAACACTACACACCGCTTTCTCCCTCTGTTTTGTTGAAACCAGCTTTCACAGATTAACCGTTATCAATAACGACACCAATGAATACTGGGAATTTTACAATATGCCTGGGCATCAGAAGATCATGTAATTGAAGGAAACATTATGAAAACCGGACTCCGCTTTTCCTGCACCATCGGCAATCTGCCGCCCATGACTTTTGCGGTAGTGAATTTTACATTAGATGAAGCGCTTTCATCGTTATTTACCCTGTCTCTCACATTAGCGGCAAGCCGTTCAAATATAGACACGGACACCCTCCTGCTCCAAACCGTGCGGTTTACTGTCACCCGTGACGATATTCTGCAACGTGAAGTGAAAGGATTGGTTGCAAGCGCGGTTGTTGGCGCCACAAACCGACATCAAACTCAGTATCACCTGACAGTCAGACCAGAAATGTGGCTGCTGACACTCGATCAGGACAGCCGTATCTATCACCAGCTCAGTGTCCCCGATATTTTACAAAGCATACTGAAACAGAAGAAACTCCGGGCCAATATCCATTTGAATAACCCACACTCAACACGGGAATACGTCACCATGAAAAGGGAATCATCCTATGATTTCTTTACCCGCCTGGCCGCTGAGGAGGGGATTTTCTTCTGGTTCGCCGATGACGGGCTCTATCTGAGTGATAGCTACCTGAACATGAGAGCGCCGGATACATTGATTTACAACCCGGACATTGCCAACGCAGTAGAAGAAAATGTTATCTACAAATGGTCTCTTGGCTCCTACATGCGCCCGGAATCTACCGACCAAAAAGACAGAAATTATCACAACCCCAATTACGCTTTACAGCATAACGCCACGGATTTTGAAGCGGAGAACGGCACGCCATTTCATATTTTTGAAAGCTACGGCCGTTTTCAGAAAGACAAAGAGGGCATCCCGTTTACCCAGTACCGGCTGGAAGCCCTGCGTGTTGACAGCAAATCAGGGCAAGCGGACAGTAATTGTATCCGATTAATGCCCGGCAGAATCTTTACATTAACCAACCACCCGATTGACGCCATGAATGATCGCTGGCAAGTCACCTCTTCCCAACACATCGGGCATGTCCCCGCCGTGCTGGGCGATGGCGGAACCGGCACTACCCTGAATTCACACACCCGGTTCATTCCAGGCCGCAACGATTGGCGTCCGCCATACCGCTATAAACCATTGGCCGACGGCGACGAAGTTGCAACGGTTGTCGGGCCAGGCACTGAAGAAATTTACGTCAACAAAGATGGCGCGGTTCGCGTTCACTTTCACTGGAACCGTTATGATGCGCCTGACGACCAGGCTTCTTGCTGGGTGCGGGTTGCACAAGGCTGGAATGGCAACGGATTTGGTTTTCTGGCAACACCGAGAGTCGGTCAGGAAGTGATTATCTCCTATCTCAACGGCGATATTGACCGGCCTATCATTACCGGATGTACTTACAACGGTCTTAACCGCCCGCCGCTGAATTTACCCGCGGAAAAGACGCGCACCACGTTCAGAACCAAAACACATAAAGGTAATGGCTTTAACGAATTACGTTTTGAGGATGAAAAAGGGCGGGAAGAGATTTATATCCACGCTCAACGTGACCAACTGATCCAAATTAACCACGATAAAACACAAAAAATAGAGCACGACGAAAGCCACACGGTCATGAATGATCGTCGGCATAAAATCGGCCATGATGAATTTATCCGTGTCATGAATGAACAACATATTCAGGTGGATAAAAATCAGTTCGAAACCATTGAGAAAGACAAAATTACGCGGATCAACAATAGCTGGAAGGAAGAGATCTACGCCTCCCATTTCCAACAAATTGGTGAAAACAAACAGAGTGATATCAAAGGCAATTACCAATTAAATGCCATTAAAGGCATTCACTCACACACCAAAATACATACCCTGCAAGCCAGTGATACATTGATCCTCAGAGGTAAAGCAGGAAGCATCACTCTGGATGCTCAAGGCATCACACTAAACGGCAACATCTTTCTGAAAGGCCCGGTGGTAGTGCAAGGAGGAAGCGCAGGCACCGTGCCAACATTGACCGGCGCAGCCAATGAAGGACAGCCCATCGCTCAGGATTGCAAAGGAAAAGCCGATGCACAGAAGGAAACATCAGAGTGAAAACGCCATCTTTGTTTGATTCAGCCTATTACTGGGTTGCCAATTGCACCTACCAAGCGATAGGTAATGAAAAACATCCTGCCGGACAATATTCAGCCAAAGCCTTAATCCGTGCTCCGACTGAATATGAGGCATTAACGAATCTGTGCAATTACGTTATTGGTTTCGGAATAGCAAACGGTCAATACCAAGACATTATTGCCTTACAAACCTATTTGATGGAAAGCACGCTGCCCGAATTACGGTTAATACGCCATATCCAACAGATAAGCGATCAACACCCCGTAATATTGGTAGAACAGGAAAATGTTGACTCTCCACTGCCTGCCGCTCGTGGTGATCTAATCTTGACACAAGCCACAGATATCCCTGTTTACGGCGATAACGAACATCTCTACGCGATCATTGATGCGGCAATATACCAACAGGCAGGACGATTTATCATTCCTGATCTGCTCGCTTCCTCCTTACGCTGGCAAGGATTATTTCAGGGAGAAACTCAAGTTTCACTGGAAGATAGCGCCCCTTATCTGGTTGAACTGCATAAAGACAGTAGCAATCAGCCAGAGCTACAGCGATACATTATGAATGCCGATAACCGGGCAGAGTTGAGCTTGTTTATCCACAGCGAACAACCTTTTGAAACGCTGCTGAATCATCTGCGTAAGTTCACCTATTTAAAAAATGAGCTGACTCAGACGTGGGCATTTTTCCGTTTCTATCATCCCAACACACTGACAACACTGCTTAATACCCTGTCCGACGGGCCATTAGCCCATTTTATGCAAGGGATCAACGCAATGTGGTTCTATGGTGATAAACCCGATACCCGCCACATTATCACCATCACCGAAAACGTCCGGCAGGCAAAACCCACGCCTGTCACGCTCAATCGCCGCTTGTGCGAACTGTTTGATCAACAAGCGCAACAACGCCTTACATTTAAAACCATTGATTTTATTCAGGAAAACCTGGCTGAACGCTGTCAGGTGAATAAAAACACCCTGCCTGCTTTTGTTTTGCAGCAGACGAATCAAGCTTATCTGCAAGGGCTAACGCAACAGCGGGCCATACTCTATTATGTTGCCGCCAGGTGTTTAATGCCCGATGAGGAAGTTCACTGGCAACAGTTTTGGGAGTCAGCCTGCTCGCAAACAGAAACACAGGAAATACGGGCACATTCACTTTTCAAACAATGCGACACACTGACAACCAAGGAAATATTATGACCACTGACATTCAGGAACGTTTCGACAAATTAATAGAAAAAGCTTACGAAATGTTCCCACAAAATCTTGAAGCAGATACTTATATTCAGCCCTGTGACTGCAATGTTAAACCGATTTACCCGGTTCGCTATGCCTATGTGAACTTTTTCGGCAAGGAGCTGGAAAAACCAGAAGCGCCCCCGGATATCCACACCCTGATGTTCTCTTCATCACTCCAACAAACCAAAGGCTATGCCGCCCGCCTTCTGCGTCCCGGCTGGATATACATCAAGGAAGAAGACCCGCTTACTGCTCGCGGCAGCAAGGCCCGGGGCTATCTGCATATCTTTAAATACTGCGTATCAGAGAAAGAGGTCAACGGCAAAAAACAGCGGGTAGAGAAATTCAAAAAATATATGTTTCTCAACCGCAGAGATGCCAGTGAAGGGCTTATTCCTGAGCCGGGCATTCGGGGCGAAGGCCATCCATTCCTGTTTGTCGCCAAAGATGTCATCAATATCAGTATCGCCTACAGTGAACACCCGTGGCACTCCTCGGTACTGGCTAAGATTGACAACAGTCTTGAACTGCGGCAGAAAACCATGCAGTTTATCAATCTCGAACAGAAGCAATCCCCCTTTGCGGTTAACGCCTCAGACAAGTATTTTCGAAAACTGATTGTCGATTACAAAATCCGGCAGGAACAGTTTGCCAACATCAAGTCCATCATTGAAAAAGACATCAATGAGCTGGATTTGGCTGACGTCAGTATTGATACGCTGACCACTCAGGACAGCTACGAAATGGACGCCGGTAAGATTATCCAGGAAATCAACAGTTATCTGCACTTCAATGAACAGGCGCGGATTGTGATCCTGCATGACCCAGTAGGCCGTCAGCGGGATATTGTGGAAGCCTATTCTATCCTGAATTTGTGGCAACAGAGCTATAACGCCTCCAACATCTATCCACTGACCATCGGTTTCTATGTCGAAAAGCTCAAAGCCACCAAAAACCCGGAGCTGAAAAAGAAAATAGATGACAGTATTCATCAGGACCGCTGGAACAACGACTGGCCGAAACTGAAAAAAGTCACCGAAGATTTTGAAGCGCGTCAGGCGATGTTTATGAAACTGTTTGAAGCCTTTGCGGATAACCCGGACCTCAGTTATCAAGTCGGCGGGCTGCAAAATTACTTTCACTACTTCTTTTCACTGCAAGATGAAAAACAGACGCTGGAAGAAGAGGACGCGCTGGAGTTCCGGTTTTTCAGTGAAATTCTCTCCGGTCTGCTCGGCAACCTGCAATCATCCTTGCCCGGCCAGCAGGTTTTAGCAAAGCTTGCGGCCAAAGAGTCAGACAGCAACGGCGATGGCAACTTCTGGCGCACCATTACCACTGGGGTTGTCACCGTACTGAATAACGACAAAGTAAAATCACCGCTGCTTAAGAGCCCGTTTATTAGTGGCGTCGATAATATTCTGCTGGGGATGGGGACCTTTCTGGCAACCGTCTGCGCCTATACCAATCAGACAATTTATCAGGGTTCAAGTTATGTCCGCCAGCTTCCCCAGAAAGCCATTGACCAGATAACCCAACAACTGGTTCCGGCCCTGTTATCCACGCTAGGCGTAGTGATTGAACCCGATGGCAGAGTGGCACTCAGTGAACAGAGCTATCAGGAAGTACTTAAGCGGCTGGAATCGAAAACGAATCGCAACCGACCTGACCCGGCAATGCGTCAACAAGCTATCGGGGAACGGATGATTAACTGGAGTAAACGCCTGGAATCACTCGGCAATAAACCGGTGATAACTCTGCCGGAAGTTAAGACCAGTGTGGACTCGCCGGTTCAGCTTTTTACCTTAGAAGGGGCTAATAAAACCTCTATTGGTTTACTGTTTGATTCTTCATTGACCGGTGTCAGCCTGTTTCTCAATGCCTTCACCCTGGCGGATGTGGTTATGCAGACAGAATATGCCCGCAACAACCCTTTACAGCCTGGATCTTCCTATATGAACCTGCTGCGCTTTAGTACCGCGGTAATTGGTATGAGTGCTGATTTGACTTCTCTCGGTTCAACGCTGGCTAGCAAAGTAAATTCTCCCATAGTGAAAGCGCTGATGAATGGGACAAAAGTGCCTGCTATCAATATCGCAATGGTCAGTCAGTTCTCCCGTATTGCCGGCAGTGTGGCGGGATACTTAAGCGCGATTATCTCCTTCTATGATGCCAGTAACGCTTTCAAAGTAGGTAATAGTGTGGAAGGTTATAGCCAAGTTGCTATAGGGACAGGTTCTACCATCTTAACAACAGCAGTCGTGATCGGAGCTGCGGTAGGCACCTTTCTGACGGCAGGAGTACTCACCGCAATAGTCATTGGAGCTGGCTTGCTTATCGGTGGCAGTATCGTACAAGCCAGCAGTGCCTGGTCAGATTTGGAGAAAGTACTGAATAACTGTTTTTGGGGGGCTGGGGAAAAATATGGTTTTTGGGGAGAGGAAAATAGACCATCAATATCTAATCAACTGAAAGATGCACGTGAGATGACAGGTCTTATCCAAAATCATTTTGTTATCGAAAACCAGGAGTTTTTAAATCTCTTTATCCAGCCACAACTGAAAATACATCAAGGCTTTGGCGTCACTACCTATTGTTTTACTCTACCTGCTTTTCAGATGAATCTCTCAAATATTCGAGGGATCTTTGTGACTTCACCCAAAATCTCTTATTGGGGAGAAAAAGTCGATTATATTGAGATTAACCGCCGCAAATATACTCCCGATGCTTTTCGCAATGCAAAACTCAAGGAAGCTCAAGAACAGGCAAAACTTACCTTAAATGGCGATACCGCAATACTGGAAGTGGTAATCACAGAAACGAAAGGAGTTTTCCCCCGTGGTAGCGAACTGTACTGGTACTATGAACAATCAACAACTGTCATCTCTCCTATGCGCTATTTCTGGGGGGAAAAACTAACAGCAGAAAATACTATTAAAGGCAGTTTTGACGGAGAGCGTACTATATGAAGCAACGACTCAAAAATCTACTCAAAAAATGGTTTCCCACTATTCATCCACTGCCAGCCAAACGACTGGCGGGCTGGGAAAAAGAAATTCTAGCGGTACCACCTGATATTAAGGATGAAGAAACCATTAAACACGTGGAGATACTGGATTACCTTGATAACAGGGAGTGCCATGTTCGTAACACTCAACGCCGCGCTCGGAGTATTACCTTAATCCCAGTTACATTAGGAATTCTTAGTAGTCTTATTTTAAATATTAATGAATTTATCAAAGAACGGAAAATTGATGAAAAAGCTATTCATCGATGGGTTGGCTACGCAAAAAAAGACTATGGCGAAAAATTTTATCTACGGAATGATCTACCTGCTGATATGGAAGATGTCCGTTATATTGGTAATGATCAAGAAATTTCGCTAAAAAAATATTTATATTATCGTTATACCTTTTACCCAAGTAGCACTCGACTTCTCATTATTGATATAAGCTTCCTATTGCTTTATCTGCTGATTATTCCACCTTTTGTATGGGCTATATTTTTCTTACGCCGTCAGGCACCATTAATTATCGATCGTGAACAACAGATCTTTTACACTTGGTATAAAGGAAAAGCCTATGCTGCCCGCTATCCACAAGTAGGCATGGGGGAAAAAACTAATATTTTTTATCTCAAAGTGTATGGACTGGACGAAAATAATAACCTTGTCGGGCGTGGTTTTATCCCTAACGTCAGCAGTTATTCTTTTGCCTTCTTAAGTAGTGGCAATGATAAAGCTCTGGCAGTCGCCTTTATGGTGAAATTCTTATTAAACGGCAAAGAGGCGGTCAGTAAGGTGGATTATAAACGCCGTGAGCCGCTTATCTGGTGGAG
>NZ_PUWT01000109.1:0-2491 GCF_002968995.1 Photorhabdus hindustanensis | reverse complement strand
TATCACAATTTTTTGCATAGCAAAACCTCACTCATAAGGTGATTAGAAAATAATAAATAAAGGGTTATTTAGTTGCTGTAGCCGAATTGCAGAATTGTATGAGATGGACAAAGACGATTAAATTGACATTCAAGCCTCTTATTACCCCATGACCTCAACGGATCGCCGCAATAACTGCCACCAGCCACGGCATAGAAAATAGTTGTTTTTGGTGCGTTAATTCGCCATGTAAACGGCCAGTCTTCACCGTTCAAGGCTTCTCCGCAACGAGACTGTCCCGCTCGTGCTTGTCGATATTCAGTGATTGTGATGGTATAGCCCATTGTCGCAGCCAGATTAATGAAAAATTCTTTCGACTGTCCACCATCTCTTAATAATCGCGAAACAACCGTTTTCTGTCTGAGCGGAATAGTATCAACTTCCCCAATCCCGCAATCATCTGGCAAACCTAGCGACTTTTCCCATTCAGGTAGCATGATAGTTGCTGTGGCCGGGAAAGCGCCTTCAATCAATCCCCACGCGTCCCGATCACTTCGATAATATGAATGCGCAATCGCCCTTGTTACTGCATTCATAACAGATGAGGGCTGACGAGTCCATGCTAAGCCAGACGGTAACAATCCGTTTAATGCTGATGTATAGTCTTCTACGCTATATCGACTCATGTATAGATAACCTCCCCTCGCAACGGCAGTTCTCCAACCCCTAATTTGATATTGCTTGTCGGATTTGTGATGACGAATCCCGCAGTACCTGGCACATCAGCAATCGCATATTGCAATTCTGAAATAAGAACTTTTCCGGTTCCGTCAGGATTTCCACTTTCAAAAAATACATTATCAATAGCGGCTGCAATAGCATTCGTTACATCACGACTAACATAAGATATACCGTTGATTATAATGTCAATTTTACGCTGAATTGGGGAGCAAACCCAGACTAAGGCCGTAACAGGTTGTAACGGGTAGATGTAATCCGCAACTCTTGCTTGATCTCCTGTTGCTGACGTACCGTAGTTTTCTAAGCTAGAAAATCCATCAGTACCGGTTGGGAAACCGCCCTTTCCGTTATTATCGCACATGATATAGATGCCAACAGTACCAGCACCCATCGCTCGCCGGCGAATCCACACACGAGTAACACCCGGCACGGACAAAGCCCACAACTTGTAGTCATCATCAGAGCCGCCTGATAGTAACCCTTGGTACGCAAGAAGAATTCGGGAACGAAAATCATCTTCATTTTCAATATCTGCCCCGCCGATAATCGGTGTTACAGCTTTTCCCTGAACGTCAACCCCGGCAATACTTTGATCGAGTGTTAACACTGTCCCCGCGTCAGCATTACCTGCGCTTCCTCCACCAGTCACATCATCAGAGATATCTGGCAAAATTGCTGTTATCAATGCATTAGCGGTGCCATCTTGCGCGATACGGACGTCATAAAGCGTTTTGTATTGATAACCGTCGCCCCGATTTAATATCGTCCCGGCTGGAACAATTACGCCCTCCGTACCCGTGAACTGGTAATCATTGCAAATGGCTGCGTTAGCGGGTTTGCGAAAGACTTTTTTCATTGCCCCCCAACCTGCGAGATGTTCATCAGTTGCAGTAAAGGGCGTAGTTTGCAGTGCGATATAGTCAAGATAGCCGTAGTGTAAATGAGCCATGCCGGCGTCCATGTCAGCAAGAACGCCCATGTTTGAATATCTCAGCAATGTGCCGGCATCATCAAGTTCAGACTGTAAAAAGCTGCGGTTCTGCTCGCGCAGCTCAGATAGTGTTTGTCGTTTGAATGGCATTATTCTTTTCCCATACCCAAAAAAATCTCAGATCTTCGGCTTCTCTTCCTGGCCGTTGATAGCGAATAATCATATTTAATCGATTTGGGTAAACGATTTGAGTGTTGATATTTACAGAAGCGACAACGCCATCGTCTAACATCCACTGTAGCGCCTCACGCGCATAATCTTCTGCTTTCAGCGCGACGGCGGTAGTGAGTTTTTGGCGTCGAATTAACCATAATCTTGAGCCAATTTGGTAATCCGAGCCGACATCACCCCACCAGCCCTTTCTGTCAACTCCGTCGATTTCATCATCACTACGTGCCTGTCTATCTGTAAACAGACTAACTATCATTGCAGTTTGCAAATCGTCTCCAGTGACCAAATCCCCGTTCCCCGCCAGCCAATCGGCATGAATCTTATTCACATCCCAGTACGAAGTAATATCACTCATTTCACTGGCTCCCCGGTTTGTTGACTCGTCACTGTTGAACCGCCAGATTCCACACCGGATACTTTATGCGTATGCCGGTTATACGAATCACGCAACTGTTTCATTGTTGAAGAGTTACTATTGCAGTTATCAACGATATCACCTGTCACTTTTAAAATTGGCGTGTTACAAAGTACAGACTCGCTAGCGTTGATTGTTACCTGTGTTGCATTATTCACAGTAATGGGCTGGCCCTTGGCTTCAATAGTGATCCC
>NZ_PUWT01000108.1:0-4171 GCF_002968995.1 Photorhabdus hindustanensis | reverse complement strand
AAGTGTCCGAGAGCCTCGCCACTGAGCGGGAAGTGACCGTGCAGTATTTAACTTCCGGCGATCTGATCACCCTGTTGGCAGGACCGGAGTATAGAAAAGCGTTCACCCATAACGTGGGCGAAATGACCCGTCAGCAGAGGGAATTTCTCAAAGAGCGGCGGTTGCAAATGACCAAAGATAATCTCAAAGCGCGTTGGGCGGGAAAAACGTTGGAACCGACCCCATTCAAGGAGCCTGAGAAATGAAAAACGTGATCCGTCAGGGCGATAGCCTGCGCGAATATGGCGGCACGGTATTGTCGGGCCGCTATCTTTGTTTCGGACAACCCATTGCTTGCAAGGGCGATCCTGTTAAGTGTAACCGTCATGGCATGACCACCATTGCTCAGGGGAGTGCGGCCTGCCTGATAGACGGCCAGCCGGTGGCGTTGCATGGTCATCGTTGTGAATGTGGTTGTACGTTAGTCAGCTCTTTTCCCGATTATCAGGTGGCGTTATGAAAGCGATCCCTCTTTTTCCGCCTTATCGTCAGGCTTCGCCTCCCCGCTTTAAACGTTGGCTGGGCGTCGGCGTCGGATTGGTTTTGTTGGTCAGTAACATCGTCGCGCTGATAAGACCAGAAGTCGGTGACACGTCATCCTTGTATGCCCTGATCCCCGGACTAGCGGCGTTATGGCTGTTATGTCTGTTATTCCGCTGGCTGTTTTACCGCTTTGCCCGGCATAACGCCTGGATTTACCAGCAACAGGTTGAGTGGGTTCAGCAACAATGGTGGCGTAAACATCGTCAGCAGATTGCGTTGGTGGACTATGTATTAGTGGGGCCGCTAGGGAGTACCCCCGATGTATGGAATAAAGTGGTTAATCAGTCTCATTGCCACGCGGAACCTATCAAGGAGGCAAGCGGTCAGTCGGTGCGTCTGCTACGTTCTTTTGCCGCTGATATTGAGCAGCGGGAAATACAACTGGCGGGCATGGCCGTGGAGCAGTGGCATAAACAGGGGAAGGCGCAGTCACCGTCGCGTTGTACTCCATTACGCTGTTATTGGTTAGGCTCTGCCGCTGCTTGGCAAGGGTTTGCCGCCCAGATGGCGGAGCGGTTTCCTGATGTGGAGTTGCCTGAACAGCCGCAACCTTGGCTCGGTATTGATACGCTGGATGAGATGGTTGATCTGCTCAACACGACAAAGGACCAACACGCGACTATTTTGTGCGCAGGTTGTCAGTGCGTAGACAGCGAGGCGGAGTCAGCCTTACCCGCCGGTGAAGCGGCATTTATCTGGTTACTGAAAAAACAGGGCAACGTCTGTTTTACCCGTGGTGAATTTTTTTGCTCTCAAAGTGATGAAGAGGTTGTTGACGTCGCGGCCAGAACATTGGTTCAAGCGGATATTTCTCAGCCACCGGAAACCTGCTTTCTGTTTTCTCAGCCGGATACATCCTCACTGGAACAGCTCGGCTGGAATATCACTCAACATCAACAGGATCTCAATTGGGGCAATATTGGCGGGATGAATGCAGTCGTCGTGCAAACACTGGCGGCTATCTTGGTGGAAAATACCGGCCAGCCCTGTGGGTGGTTAGCCCGTGATCCTCAACATACTTTAGCGTTTGGAATAGTGAAATCTTATGGAACTGCAAGAGAATAAATTACCACCTATTTCGGTGGTGAAAACACTCATCTTACTGATAGGAACCATTACCCTGCTGGTCTCGTTGGCCGGTCTGGGATGGTGGTTTTGGGGGGAACACCGAACCGCTGATAGCGAAACCTTTAACCACCTGTTGTGGGTTTGTGGAATAGCGTGGGTGCTCGCCATAGTGGTGAGTATGCTCGGTTTTATCACCGTAACCTTGTTTGTCAAAAACAAAGTCACTGATGTGAAGCCCGATACCCGGCCACTTTTGCCGGCCAGCGAATCGTATGATTATGGTGATTTAGGCGATCGCATGCGCCTCCGTTACGGGCGGTTCTGGTGGTATAAAGTCCGCATTTTACTGGTGGTGGGCGAAGTGGAGCAGGTGGAAGCAATCGCGCCGGGGCTGACCACTGCGCACTGGCTGGAGGGTTATCGCGTGCTGTTGCTCTGGGGCGGCAGTTTGCAGGCTGAACCGAATACCGTTCAGTTGATGGCGCTGCGTCGCCTGCGCCGTTACCGGCCGCTCAATGGCATTGTCTGGGCGCTGACCGAAGACCAAAGCGCGCAGCCGGCGTGGATGGATAAAGCTTTGAGGATGTTGCAAAAACAGGCTCAACAGTTGCGCTGGCAGGCGCCGGTCTACCTGTGGCAGGTGTGTCACAGCGTCTGGTCTCAGGAAGAGCGCATCACTCAGGCCGTCGGCTGCTTTTTTCCTGAACGGTGTACCCCGGATATCGTGGCGACCCAGTTACAAGAATTGGTTGACCCGCTGCGTCGGCGCGGCATGCAGCAACTGCTGGAGAAGACGGCCCACGATTTTCTCTGTCGTCTGTCCGCGAACTTGAAGCAACAGGGGATTGCTCACTGGAAACAGGTCCTGACGCCGTGGTTAGCGGAGTATGGCGATGTGGTATCGCTGCGCGGTCTGATGTTCAGCTTACCGCTCAAAGCGCAGGCGACCAGAGTCCCGCAGGGCTGGCTGCCTGACTCGGCCTGGCAGGGGGTGTTGGAGGGCAGTCGTCGTTTCCACGGCCAGCGGGTTGGCATGCTCCGCACACAGACCATCTGTCGTGGCCTGATAGTGCTGGGCTTATTGTGGGGCGCCGGCATGGTGCTCTCCCTTTTCACCAACCGTGACCAGATAGTCGAGGTGCAGGCGGTGGTAACTGACCTCAAAACTCAGCCGGAGAATTCTGATGCCCAGTTGATAGCTTTAAAGGAGCTGCGTAACGAGGTGGAACGGCTGCAATACCGGGCTGAACATGGCGTGCCGTGGTATGAGCGTTTTAGCTTGAGTCAGAATCAGAAACTGTTGACGACAGTGCTGCCCTATTATGCGCAGGTCAATAACCGCCTGATACGGGACAAAGCCGCTGCGGTGCTGCATGCGAAACTGAGCGCATTGGTGAATTTACCGCCGGGCAGCCCTTTGCGGGCTAAATGGGCGCAAGCCGGTCACGACCAGTTGAAAGCTTATCTGATGATGGCGCAGCCGGAAAAAGCGGATGCCGCGTTTTTAACCCGAATACTGAATGAAAATGAACCTGAGCGGGCTGGTATTGTCCCCGGCGTCTGGCTGGACGCATCGTTGGATTTGTGGAAGTTTTATGCGGAGAATCTGCCCGCGCATTCCGAATGGCGGATAACGCCGGATAAAGCGCTGATTAAACAGGCGCGTCAGTTGTTGCTGCTCCAGCTCGGTAAGCACAATGCCGAAGCGGCGCTCTACCAGCAGATGCTGCAATCGGTGGAGAAAAATTACGCGGACCTGACACTCAACCAAATGACCGGCGACACTGACGCTGAACGGCTGTTTGCCACCTCTCGCGTGATACCGGGGATGTTTACCCGTCAGGCGTGGGAAGGCGGGATACAAAAAGCGATAGCGGAGGCGGTGGCGTCACGTAAGGAAGCGATTGACTGGGTGCTGAGTGATAACCGTCAGACAGTCTCGGCTGCGGTGTCACCCGAAGAGCTGAAAGCCCGCTTGACCGCCCGTTACTTCACCGATTTTGCCGGCGTGTGGCAGGATTTTCTCAACAGTTTGCGTTGGCATAAAACCCGGAGCCTGTCGGATGTTATCGACCAGCTAACCCTGATGGCGGACAGACGTCAGTCGCCGCTGATTGCGTTGATGAACACGCTGGCCTATCAGGGGGAGACCGGACAACAGGGGCCGAGTTTATCGGATTCATTGGTGAAATCCGCCAAGACGTTGCTGAATAAAAAAACGCCGCGAATGATTGATCAACAGACGGTCGGTGTGCGCGGGCCAATGAACGAGACCTTTGGGCCGTTGCTGGCGCTGATGGGAGAAAACAGAGGAACGGAGGGCATGAAAGCCGACAGCACGCTGAATTTACAAACCTTCCTCACGCGGGTAACCGAAGTGCGGCTGAAACTGCAACAGATGAACAACAGTGATGACCCGCCGGCAATGGCGAATGCGTTGGCTAAGACGGTCTTTGAAGGGAAAAGCACCGATTTGACCGATACACAGGGCTACGGTCGTCTGATAGCCGCCAGTCTGGGG
>NZ_PUWT01000107.1:0-1967 GCF_002968995.1 Photorhabdus hindustanensis | reverse complement strand
TAATATATTCTTATTATATATCTATATGCTTTTCAGAATTTGTTATCCTATAGTGAATTATATCAAGCCAATCTAAAGCCTTTTTTTGTAATACTTCATTGAATCCGATAATAGTAGAAACATAATCTATAGCTTCAAAAGACTCCGCCATTCCCATAATTTCTTTCATCATGTCAGTATATTCACTTTCGTCATCCAAATAATTTAAAATTATTGGCAAATACTTCTTATCTTTTGACTCGGCCATTTTCCGTAATGTATTGGAAAATATACGAATACTTTCAGGGGAATCCATGCTTGATGATTTTTTAAGATCTTCGATTAAATTCATTTTATCCTCTATTTTTTTGGACACTTAGATGGCTTTTTAAATACAGCGGGGAATGTTTCTTTATTCAACCTGATAGTCTCTCTTAAACCTTTTTTAATTTCTTTAGTATATAATCCTTGATCTCTATATATTCTTCTAGTATCCATGATATCTTTGGCTAATGTTTCTCTTGGTGTTTCATGAAGGAAAGGTCTTCTTGCGTAAGATCTGGTTAATGGATGCCTTCCTTTATTAGATGGATATATGTTCCATTTGTATTGCAATGGATTTACTTTTAGAAATTCCAGACTTCTTCTTCATATATTCAGCTTAAGGCATGTGATGACAATAGCCATTGAACATTTGCAGGACATTCAGTTAACCCACTTTGAAGCGCTGGCCTTAGCCCAACTGGTGAAGCGGCTGAACTGGGCGGAGATACGGGCCTGTGCCGTAAATGACGAGGAAGCGTATCAGATTAAGGATGCGATCGCTAAGCTCCAGTCGGCACTGGCATACTGTGGGTATGCGCCACGGTAGATCATAAGAAAGCCGGAAGATCTTTGTAATCTTCCGGTTTTTTTGTTTAAAGGTAATCCTGCTTCCACTTATCTCCAGAAAGCCATTCTTTCTTATCTACCCGCCATTCATTATTCTTAAAGTGCAATGTATAACGATATTTATTTTTAAATCCTGTATGTTTCTGAATTATAAAAATAGCCTTATTTTTATCCAGCTCTTTTGAGGTGATTTCATCATTATCAGGATCATAATCGGGAGGAGAACTAAGCATTAATGAGACTTGCCGCCCTTGTTTTCTTTCTTTTAAGGTACAATTTTTTGAAAAAATTTCATCCAGCTCATTTTTCATTTTCTCCTTAACTATAGGGGTATTTCTTTTTCTGCTACCCTCACGGTAATAAAATACTTCCCATTTATTCATTTCTTGAATAAATGTTTCAAGAACAGATTGTGCTCTCTCAATATTGTTCATATAATCACCTAATTACTAAAGATCTTTCCAAGAATCCTCTGGCCATCTTGATAGACCAAATAAGCAACTTCTGTTGGCCTTGTACCACCATTTCCATATATAAATCTCCATTTGATGTCTACTAGGCCGTTTGTCTCAATAAATTGCCTTACTTGATCTTCAAATACCCTATACTGACCGCGATTTATTTCTGGCAATTGAGGAAATACATTCTTTTTACCGCCTTGACCGCCAAGAACGTTACCTAATATATGTCCTGCATCATCATCGTTATTACCAAGCGATCTTGCATACTTACGAGATGATGCATTTGTAACTGAGCCTGTTCCAAGAACATCTGGGGTTACAGTTGTTCTTGCTGAGCGTAACCGCCCATTTTTATCAACTTTAACTGTTGGACATTGTGCTAGACCGAACGGGTCAACCCATCCTGTGGGATTCGTCACATATCCATAGGTATTCTCACCACCCCAGAGGCCAGTTGGATCGGGACTGAGGTAGCACGCTGCTTCCGGCAAATAATAGCGGAACTGGTTATAAAATAAACCACTTTCCTCATCAAAAATCTGCCCCGCGAATCTGAGGCCCGGGTCCAGTTGCGGATTCTCGCCGTGTCCGCCCAGCCGCAGCCCGTACAGGGACTGCTTCGGTCGTCGCCACACC
>NZ_PUWT01000106.1:0-2500 GCF_002968995.1 Photorhabdus hindustanensis | reverse complement strand
GGGAGTTTGTCAGGAAGTATGCCGCTTTCAGTCAAGGGTATGTAACAACCCCTACTGAGTTGCTGAAAACAGGCACTAGCCAGAACAACCTGCCCAAACAGGCGGTTGCCTGAACTCCGAAGCCAACATGAGAATCTGGTCTGGCTTGTGTTTCTGGTAAGTGCTGAAAGTCGAGGTTTGCACAAGGCCAAAACCCGAAAAACAAAGGTCAAGGTCAACGGCGGATCGAGTCACAGAGTACCTAACCTAAGGACAAGGAGAGTGATTTTTAAAATTCTTTATAAATCAATTTGTTACGAGAAAATTTTCGACAGGATCTGTCGGGTTATACCGACAAGATTTGTCGGGTTGGTTTTTAACTTTAAAAATCAGTATGTTACGAGGTTTTATGAGAGGTTTTGTTAGAACATTTAGGCTTGTTGAGTTTGGAAAAAGGTTATCTGAACTGAGTCCATCGGGTCAAAAAATATTCTGGTATTTGGTTGATATCGCTGATTGGAAGCTGGGAAGAGTCGTAACAACACAAGCTGAACTTGCAGAGAGATTCGAAACAACGATCAGGACAGTTGAGAGAGCTGTCAAGGAGCTTACAAAGCACAACTTGATAAAACACAAGAGGGGGATTTACGCAATTAACCCAGAGTTTGTATGGGGAGGTCGAAGCTGGAATATACCCAAAGCATCATATTACACATTGAACGCTGAAAAATTACCCAGCGTTATTGATTTCGCCTCAGCAGCACAGGCGATAAACGGAAAAAAACTTGAGGAGGCCGGGCGGAAGACTTTGAGGGAAATCTCCGCCCGAAAACTTAGAGGAACTTAATCATGTTGAATATACAACCTAAATTAAAACAAGTCACGGCATTAAACATGCTGCGGACTGAATGGAAAAAACACCGAACGTTTTTGCTATCTGCTAGCGTGGGTTTTGGTAAAACAGCGATAGCAGCGTTTATTGCTGACGGATTTGTCAGTCATGGTATGAGAGTGATGTTCGTAGCCCCGTATACGGTACTTCTCGATCAGACTGCGACAAGGTTCGTTGAATACGGACTGCCAGCGGATCAAATCAGCTACGTTTGGCGAAATCATCCACTACATGACCCAGATCGACTAATTCAAATTGCGTCGGCTGATACGCTCATTCGTCGTGAATTTCCAGACAATATCGACCTGTTAATCATTGATGAAGCGCACATGAAGCGCCGTAAACTGTTGGAAATTATCAGAGATAGCGATATTCGCGTCGTGGGTTTATCAGGAACGCCATTTGCGGCATGGATGGGTAAATATTACGAGAAACTGATTAAGCCCACGACGATGAAAGAACTCATCAGTATTGGTGATTTGAGTCAATACGAGTTTTACGCACCCGACAGGCCCGATTTAGCAGGCGTGAAAACGACAAGTTTAGCGGCGTTTGGTAACGATTATAACGAGTCACAAATTGCTGAAATTATGGGTGATTCAACGTTAGTGGGGAATATCGTTAAATTCTGGCTTGAAAATGGCGAAGACCGGCAAACTATCTGTTTTTGTGTGAATGTTAAGCACGCTAACTATGTCACGATGGAATTTAACAAGTCTGGTATTAACGCCGAAGTGATGACAGCAGAAACCCCGCATGACGAACGGCAGTTGATCATCAATCGGTTTGAAAGTGGGGCAACAAAAATCATCGTCAATGTCGGTGTGTTAGTTGCCGGGTTTGACAGTGATGTTCGGTGCATCATCTATGCCCGGCCTACCAAGTCAGAAATCCGATGGGTGCAATGTCTTGGCCGCGGATTACGTACTGCGCCCGGCAAAGAAACCTGCATGATATTCGATCACAGCGGCAGTGTTCATCTTCTCGGCTATCCCGATGATATTGAGTATGACGCATTGCTCTCAAAAAACGACGGTATGAAATCTTCATCAAGTTTTAGCGAGAAAGTCAAACAAGAGAAGATCCCGAAAGAATGCCCTGGCTGTCATTACATGAAACCCGCTGGCGTCTATGTTTGCCCAAAATGCGGTTTCAAGCCGTTAACGGGTGAGAACGTTGATGTTGATGAGTCTCGCGGGCTGAAAAAATTAGGGAAAGGCGACAAGATTTACTCGAAAGAAGAGAAGCAAAGCTGGTGGTCACAAATTAAATATTATCAGCGTGAGCGGGAAAATCAGGGGAAGCCTATTAGTGATGGTTGGTGCGCTCATACTTACAAGAAAAAGTTCGGTGTCTGGCCGCACGGCTTAAGCGATCACTTAATTGAAATTTCACCGGAAGTTTACAACTTCATTCGTTCTAAACAAATCGCGTGGGCAAAGATGCAGGAGAAACAGAAAAATGCGGACAGTAGAAGTAGTCAAGGGGCGGTGGCCTGAAATTTTTGAATACTACGATTTACCCCCCGTTACAGGAAAGAAACATTATGCAGGAGAGTGTCCAGCATGTAAGCGAAAAGGAAAATATCGATGTGATGACAAAAATGGGACGGGATCATGGATATGCAGT
>NZ_PUWT01000105.1:0-8929 GCF_002968995.1 Photorhabdus hindustanensis | reverse complement strand
TGATTACCAAACGGGTTCAACGATGGGAAAGTTATCGCGGTATCCTTGATAGACGTATCCAGACGGAATGCTTTCCATGAAGAAGGTGTAAAGACTAAATCCGTTGGTACCGAACCCGATTCTTTCAGAATTAATGTCTGCCATGATTCAATATCATCAGACGGCTGCGTGTTTGTTACTCCTGCTGCAACCTTAAGCGGCCACTTATCCGAACCGCTTAAGGTAATCGTCAGGTTAGATGAACGGCCAAAATCAATTACTGTCGCCGGGAAACCCTCACCAACAACCGTGATTTGTGATTTGACCAAAGCGTTGGCGGCCATCCACTCCAGACGACGGTTCAAGATGTCGATTTGATCGGCCATCTCGAATTGCAAGTTCAGCATTTCGCGTTCTGCTGCCGTGTACTCGCCACCGATACGCTCCCCAATTTGACGACGAATAGGCTTACGAAAATCGGGTGCCCTCTTATCTTTTATATATGCGGGTTTAAAGGTATTTGTCTGGTATTGACGGCTTTCTACTACTTTTCCCTCTACAAGCGGAGAGACAAACGGTGCCATCCGGCGTTTACCCACATCCACATCAATTGATACCTTTTCTGTATCTTCCGTTATTACATTGGGGAAAAATCGATCTAATAGAAAATTTTGGCTGGTCATTAGATTCGGGACGACTTGCACTAATACGTTAGTATCGTAAATGCTAATATTATTACTCATGCAATTTCTCTATATGCAATGCTGGCAGCCGGGGCCACCAGTCAAATTTAAAACGAGCGCATCCCCGCCGGGTAAATGGCATTAAATGCAATAATGGGGTAATGAAATTAGGCTATCGGAGCCTGAATGCTATCGCGAATAAAAATCGCTGAGGGACGTAATGCGGTTTTCAGATCTTCCAGTGTCCAGCTTGCATCAAATATCAAGCGATTTTGATTAAACTCACCTAGCAAATAAACCCCACAAGTCTTTGATTCTGTAGTTGTATCAACATCATCAGCGAGAATAGCGATAGGTTTCTCTCTACCATCTGTAGATGTTTTAACACTCAAAGCATACTCTTTTAATTCAGTGATAAGCCCTAAAACTGTTCCCCGTTTCAATAACCCCACTTTTGCAATTGTCACTGTGTCAGTCACTAGTTGCAAAGGACCGGAGACTAACTGATCTGGAACGAACATTGTCGATGTCATGCCGGGGGCAAATGGGTTTTGTCCGATTTGTTCCATTATTTTTTACCTTTCACTGAGTTATAGAGGCTGGTTGCATTGGCAACCAATGCTTCAACAGAACCACGCGCGGGTTGTCGAGCATCAGGCCCCAATCTGACTTGTTGTGCATGTTGCATACGCTCATCCAACGAAGCGCGACGCGGGGCTGGTGCTGATCCTGTTAATGCTAAAGTGCTGATAGCTTCACGTGCTGACATGCGAGTATTGAACGCTAAATGCGCGGCCATGTCCGGTCTGCCCGCAGCGTGTTTACTGCCGAAAATAGCAGCGCAACGCTTCCGTTCGGCACGGCGGCCTTCTTCTTTATCGTCATTCTCTTCGGCGTCCTCATCGTCATCACCATCGTCGGCACGGCGAGACTTGGCCTTTTTCCCTTTTTTAGACGAAGTGTCTTTATCGTCGTCATCTTCCTCAGCATCAGGATCATCTTTGTCATCCTCATCAGCTCTGGTATCGTCTTCATCATCCTCAGCGTCTTCATCGTCGCGTTCCTCTTCTTCGGCACGACGCGATTTCGCTTTTTTGCTTTTTTCTTTGTCATCATCATCTTCTGATGCTGATTTTTTGATACCCAATAAATGGGCGAAACTCAACTTAGACATGTATTAAACTCCTGATTCTCTCAGTAATTTTCGGAATGCAGCATCGGGAGTGATAACCTCGTCTGCCAATCCCAGACTGACACCTTCGGCGGCTAAAAAACATGCCGCTTGAGTGCCACGAATAGTTTTTTCAGAAATGCCACGATTGCGGGCAACCGTACTCACGAACAGTTTTCCCATCGCGTCTACGTCATCTTGAATCGCAGTGCGGGCCTGTTCAGTTAGCGGAACATAAGGGTTACTTTCTGCTTTGCGGTCCCCGTAAGTGATTATTGTCACTTGTAACCCGTCCTCTTTAATGCGCTGTGACCAGTCGCAGTGAATGACAATCACCCCGATTGAACCCACACCACCGGTACGTGGCACATAGATTTTGTCTGCGGCACTGGCTAACGCATATGCAGCGGAATAAGCGGCTTCGGATAAAATGGCATGAATGGGCTTTGTTCCTCTCGCTGAATAAATCTCGTCTACCAAATCAAAACATCCGGCCACTTCGCCGCCTGGTGAATCGATATCCAAACAGATGCCATTAACTTCGGGATCATACAGTGCCGTCAAAAAGGATTGCCTGATACCATCGTATCCAGTCATGCCGCTATACGGACGTAAAGAACCCAATTTTTGGACTAATGTTCCTTGAATCGGAATAACGGCTATCCCTTCCACAACGTCATAACCTGCATCGTTTTTAGGACGCGAAAAGCTACCGTCATCGTCCCAATCCGACATTGCGTTAATCCGTGTAATACCAAATCTATCTGTTAGTGCGGCCATGACAACTTCGGCTTTGCGCGGGTGTAGCGCTAGAGGGGTATTAAATAGTCGTTGGGCTAAGTGTGGTAAATTCATTGTGCCTACTCTACTTTAGGGTCTTGAATAGTTTTATCAGCGGGAACATCCAGTTGCGCCCATGACGGAGGAGTCAAACCCCGTTCTTTAAACGCATCGAGTTCACGTTTACGCTGATCGAGCATTTCTTCCCAATCTTCGCCGGCGTTTTCTGCGGCCTCCATCTCAAGAGTAGAAAGCCCGGCATCCATACCCAAAATGGCACCCTTCTTCTCCGCAACAGGATCTACCCAACCCCGGCCCGGCCCCATCCATTGCGCCCTACAGTAAGCGGCTCGCGCCTCTAGGAAATCAGGTGCGCCAGTTGGCAAAGGTAAATCTTCTATATCGTGAATTTCTTCAATAAAGGCGGTTAAAATGGGTTGAGCAAAGCCGATTGAGAAATCAGCGCGACGCCGGGTTAATGTTTTCCAGGCTTCTAACATGGCTGAACGTGCCGAACTGTAATTCACATCGGACCAGTCTTGCGTCACTTGCTGAGTGGACAGCCCTGTTGCCGCCGCGATATTGCGTAGTGCTGCACTTTCAAAACCTTCAAAATTACTATGAGGTCTCGCTGCGTTCACTGTATTGATTTGCTCGCCGGGGTACAAAATCGGGAGTCGTGCCCCATTTTGCAGAGATAAACGGCGATCATTATGAAACTCGACGCGTCCCTGTTGATATGCGCCTAAATTCTCATCCTCACTTTCACCCAATGCCGCTTCAACTAATGCAGGATCATACGGGGATTCAATATAAGCACCGAATATCGCATTGAGTATTGCAGCCTCAAGCTCTGACTGGTCATATTTAATCAGCATTTTCAGACGCTGAACAACCGGGGTTAAAATGCCATTGCCGCGGTGTTGTGCTCCGCGCTCGTGATCAAAGTCGTGGACGACATGCGGACGCCCCCACGCAGTTTCACGCGGCACACGCTCCCATGTCATTGTCTTTGCGCCACTCCACCAATCGCCGATATGGGCCTCGCGAATGTGATAAAACGTAGGTGCGCCGTCATCGTCTATCTCTACACCACCCCTTATATGTGGCATATCGAAATTTTGTTGCGGGTTACTGAGTCGGTCCGGGTCTACAATCTGAATTGTCGTTGCATAGCGGCCACGTCCGGGACCTAATCTGTCAGTTCGATATTGCAAGACAGCCAGTGCATCACCATCTAATAGCTTATGTCTAAACGCCAGACGCAACATCTGGGAAACAGTTTGCTTGCGCTCAACATCACAATAACGCCCCGGATCATTGGCCCAACTACGCCAGTGTGCCTCAACGACTTTTCCGTATTCGTCAGCCCAAGTTGCATCAAACTTTTGATTGCCGGTCATCAGTGCCAACATTCTATAATCTGGCTTAATAATGGGCCGGAAATTAGCACCGATGGCATTATCAAGAACCCTAGTTATCGCACCACTAGCCCAACCATCATTACGCGCTAAGTCTCTGACGCGTGAGACAATCCGGTCACGGTAGATATTGATTTCGTTGTCTGGCGACCACAGCGCAGGCTGCCAGTTCGCAAGCTGATCACTAAATGTATCAGCAGCGTCATACGGCACACGACTGCCGCCGACCAGCATAGACATTTTCGGGCGTGATGGTGGTAAAGGCTGTCCGTCCGGGCCTAAAATTCTTACTGTATTCATCAGAACCTAAACCTTACCGGCTTTCGCGGCCTTGCTACGATACCGAGTTGTGCCTGTAGTAACTGAATCAACGCCATCAAATCCGCTAGTGAACTTTGTTGATATGACACTGAGCGGGTCCCATCCCCTTGCGTGTATGAAAACGACACTCCACGGCTACCCGCAGCTAGTTCAATGTAAGCCTGCTGCGCTTTCATCAATGCGTCTTTAAGTTGCTCGCGCGTCATTGCGCCAGCCAGCAAGCTAGTTTTTGGATTAAACATAGTGATCCTTATCAGGAAAGTGGCTGTCCGTATTTCAGGGACCACTATAATTAGTGGTAAATATGAACCGCTTATTTAAAAAGGGGGCATATATGACACCTAAGACGGTAAAAGTTGAGACAAGCTTTTTCGTTTCGTCTTTTCAGGCTCTTGAATAATAACGCCGGGATATTGCAAGCTGATTTTTTCTTCCGGTTCTGCGAGCGCTGGCAATAATCTGCCCGGATTTTCTGTGATGCTGGTAACTAATGCATTCAGTTTTAGTCCCATGTGCAACAGTCCACATAACGCAGCATACGCATACACGCGGCAATCAAGCGCCTCGTTAGCACGGCCCGGCAATTGTTCCCACACGCGGAACCTTTGCCCGCCCGACTCTTTGAGCACCGAACGTTCAGCCAACAATTGACTGAAATAATTCAGGTCTCTGTCTGCCGGAAAGTGCATATAACTTGCCGCCGCCTCGCCGGGTAGCGGAGGATCAAGATGCAAACGCCCGCGGATAGTATCTTTTGCCGCATTAACGCCAAGAATAATGGGCTTGAAACTTGATTTAGTCCGTGATGTGGGTTTCTTTGTCGGCCACACCGGAGAACGCTTACCGCCGCGTGCCGATTCTCCTTTGATGGCCCATATCCTGCGGCCAATTCTGGCCTTAGAGAATTCATAGACTTTTTGAGTGTGGTGGCCGCCGGAGTCCATACAAGCCGCCATGATAGTAAAGCCGCGCCCGTCAGCACGCCGCCAAACTTGCTTCAAATAAGCATCTAATCGCTTCCACGGTTCATCAGTTTCAAGATCACCCTCAATCACATCATAAGCAATTGACCAGCTTTCTTCATTGCGGCCCCATCCAACAACCTCAATTTCGAATCTGTCATCTTGCGTATCAATACCCGCTGTCAAAACTGCTACGCCATCCGGCACCTCAGCAGCGAATACCTCACAGCGTTCAAGCAGACGTTTTTCACTGAGTGCCTTTTCGCCCCGATCTTCATACGGTTCACCCAAAACCAAGTTAATAAATGTCTGGCGCATCAACGGGTCATTTTTCACCCGTAACCATTCTGCAACTAAGTATTTCCACGCTGCGTTCGGAAACAAACTGTATCCCGCCCAGATATGAAACCCAGCATGGCCTTTGAAGGGTTTTGATGCTCGCCACTCTCCGTGTTTTATCATTCCGCCTTTTTCGTTGTGATGGATCACGCAACCATTGTGACGACAAACATAGTAAGCAGTATCAGGCAAGCCATTTCCGTTCTCATCTTTGTCCCACTTGATCCCGTACGGGGTATCTGGACCGCCCCACTCAAGAACCTGATATTCACCACAATGTGGGCAGGGGACATAGTAATAACGCTGGTCACTATCGCCGAATGATTTTTCAATCCGGCTAGTACCTTTCACTGTCGGGGTTGAACCCAATACGATTTTGCGGTTCCAGAACGTTTCAGAACGCTTTGTACCCAATGCTATCTGATCACCTTCAACACCCGCACCGCCAGACGGATAACCATCCACTTCATCAAACAAGATGATTCGGCATGTGATACGACGAAACCCGCCCGGACTGTTAGCCCCTACAAGCGTTAGGTTCGAGCCGTTCAAAAATGTTTTCTTCAGGATGGTCTGGTTACTGTTTTTTGCTTTTGGGTCGCCAGAGATTTCAGCTAACACCGGGGTATCACGCAGCATTGGGGCAATTTCAGTTTTACTGTAGTCCTCAGCATCTTCAACACGTGGCTGAACGACGAGGATTGGAGACGGGTCATGCGCCAGATAATAACCCACTACGTGATCGAGAATTTTTGTATAGCCGACACGAGCCGATTTCATAACAGACACATAGGTAACAGTCGGGTCTGTGATAGCATCCATGATGCCGTCTTGATAAGCAAAAGATCGGAATCTACCCGTTTGCGCACTGGTTTCTTTTGACAGTACAGCGTATTTGTTCGCCCACGCACTTAATGATAAGGGCTCAGGGGGACGGATATCAGGGCGACGTTTATATAACTCTTGTGTAAAATTTTGCCAAGCGGAGGCGTTAGCTTTCTCCTCTGTTATTCTCATCAAGGCTTAATTCCTCCATCGCCTCGTAAACCACATCCTGTAACGCCTGAACAAACTCCGTGTCATTAGTGGTAGAAGCTAGCACCCGCAAACGCGGGCCATGTTCTGGAGCAATAGCGATTAAACGAGTGCGCATTCTTGAATACTCTTGTCCAACCGCTTCAATCATGTCCTTGTAAGGAAGCACCTGGCCGGATTTGATTTCGTACTCTAATTGAGTGAGCAACGCGAGAAAGTTTTCTTTTAATGTCCGGGCTTCGTCGAATGTCATCGTTGCGCCCTTTTCGGCGATCATCCGCTCAACGATTTTTGTCGGTGACTCCGTGCGTCCGCTGTCAGATTTGTTACCCGGGAAGTTGTTACCTGACTTGTTACCCTGTTTGTTACCTGTGACTACTTTATTATCGGGCCGGGTAACAGATTTGCGATATCGTTCAACGTTAGCGTTTGACGCGTCTACATCAATGTCATCACCATCAAGAACCAGCCAGCCACGAGCTTTCCATTGCGTGACTGTCTTACGGCTGACACCGTGTAATTTTGCAAATTCTGACTGATTCATTTGTCAATGTTACCTAAATTTCAAAGACTTATAACTAGTGAAACATCGGGGCGCGCAATGTCCCATGATTTAAATGTCGCTGGGAAGGACCCATTTAATCTAGATGAGAACTATTATCATTTATCTGGATGGCTCTTTGATGATAGCCAATCTTCTTTGAGTTTGGTAGCGCCTTAAATGAGAATTAATATTATTTTATATCCTTAATAGCATTACCCGCTAAAGCTGCATCTGCTAGCTCTGCAATGACATTAAAGCACTCTAATACATACCAAAGACTTGGATCTCCACGTTTTGCAGCATCAAGAGATGTTCTGGCATCTTCCAGTTGATATTGTATGGCGTTAAAAAATTTCTCTATCTCTTCAACAGTAAGAGGTGTCGGAATTTTGTGGTCTGAATCATTAAACATAGAAACCTCGTTCATTGCTAAGTATCAATGGCCATTCTATCACTTAGCTGTCTTAATGGCTTCATCTAGCGCCTTACTCATGGCTTGTGGCATCAATGCATCAGCCATCTTTCTTGCGCGTTCCTGATAACCAAGAATCGGAGCAACAGGTAATGCATCACCAAACCGGATTAATAGCTTTGGCGGGCGCTGCTTTTTCCTCTCTCTGCGAGTGCCGTTCGGGGAACGCTTTAATCGCTTCTTGCCCTTCTTCCCTTTCTTGGCCTTCTTGCGCTTCCATACTCCATCAACATTATCTATCGTACCGATAAATACATCCGGCTTGGCTTTCAGTTGTTGCAGCTTGTTACGGGGTAAGTTGCCATACTTGTTTAATTTGATGTTCTTCGGATTTAATAACGCGCTGCTATTAAGTTTATGTACCCCACCCACCTCAAAGGGTGTGAGATAACTTGCGGCAATATCACGAACAAAGACTTTCGCTTTCAGATTGCTTTTGCTCGCGCCGACTGAACCCACCGATTTGACTGTAAAAGGGGTTGGATTATCTAATTTACGCTCTATCGCCTTCTTTTCAGCTTGTTCAATCTGCCGGGCAACTTTTGTTAAAGCCTGTGCTGTTGCAAATGGGACTTGCTTCTTTATTTGCGTCAGCTTATTAGACAGTTCTTTTAATCCAGCCATCAGACCAACCTTAATATCCTAAGATATCTGTAACTCAGCACCAATCAACCCAATTGCAAGAAGAGCCTCTCCATCCGGGTAATCAGCCAACATTTTATGCATTACCTTTTCACAAGCACGGCAGTTTTCTTGTTGCCGCTCTGGCAATGAAGCAATTAACCCTCGAAACATCAGTATTGTTTGTTCATCTGTTGTCATCGTGCTATTTCCTCAAAATAAAAAGACCGCTTAGCGACCTGTTATCTGGTTATATGCCTGCTTTATTAACCCACTCAGGCGGCGCGGGTTTCTTCCTTTCCACAGTCAAAATAAGAGAATAGCTATGAATAACTTCTTAGTAAGGGTTGAACTATATGGTGCAGAATATGATGGCTATGAAAGATTTCATGAAATAATGCTCGAATTAAAACTGTACCGTCATATTTCACAGCAGGGAAAAACTTTGAAACTACCTGATGGTACTTATTTTGGTGCTTTTAATGCAACAGCACATGACGTTCTAGTTGCAGTAAGAAAAGCTGCAAAAAATTTCTCTCCTGATAATGAAGCTTCCATTTTTGTTTGTAACTTTACTGATTATGATCATCTTCTTTATCAA
>NZ_PUWT01000104.1:0-3603 GCF_002968995.1 Photorhabdus hindustanensis | reverse complement strand
TTGAGCGTCGCATCCCGACCGGCGTTGAGGGTGACGGTTTGTCCCGCATCCAGCGTAGTTTCATTATGGCTGACGCCGTTGCCGCTTTCACGGCCTTTGCCGTAGTTGACACTGGCGGAGAGGTTGATACCCGTGCCCCCCGGTCCGGCAGTGAAACCGACGCCTAGTGAACCACCGCGACTACTGTTTTTGCCGGTGGTCTGTTCGGTGTTCTGGCTGGATGAGAGCTGGATATCCCGGCTGGCATTGAGTTGCAGGTCTTTGCCCGCCTGCAACTGGCCGCCCTGAATACGAATATCGCCGTTCTGGTCTGGAGCACCGGAAGCGGTGAGGGTGAGATTATCCCCGGTCATCAGGCTGCTGCCCTGTTGAGTGGTCTGATGCTGTTTCAGTTCTGACCGGGAGGACTGGCTGCCGTAGGAGAGGTTGACACCCACCAGGTTGTTGTTGGCTTTGTCGTCACCGCCTTTAGCGTTGGCCAGCCGAGCTGCCTGGACTGCCTGTACCCCGCTCAGGGCGGCTTTGGTGCCTTGTAAAGCCTTGATACGGCTGTCACTTTCACTTCTGGCCGCTTGAACTGTTTGAACAGCGGAGTTCAGGGCCCCGCCTGCTGTGCCGGACAGAGCCACGGTCAGGCCGCTTTGTTTCTGTTCGGTTTTGGTGACAGCAGTGTGACTGTTTTCCGCGCTGGTGATATTAATGTTTTGACCGGAAAGTTGCATATCGCGGCCCGCCACTACATCACTGCCGTGAAGTTTGAGCTGTTTTCCGGCGCTGAATGTCACACTGCCCTGGCTGCTGCCTACCGTGCTGCCTTTGTGGAGGTTGCTGTCGATGTCGGTAGTGGATTTTTGGCTGGCTTTGCCGACGGTGAAGCCGATACCCCCGGTGCCCATCAGGCCCGATTTTTTCTCTTGCTTGAAGTGCGTTTCATGACGGGCTTCATCAGCGGTAGTGACGGTGAGCTGATTGCCGGCGGCCAGATTAACATCCTGAGTGCCTGCCACGTTACTGCCGATGATGTTTAGGTCATTCCCGGCCTTGTACGGTCACTCTGTCGCCGCTGAGCGTGGTGCTCTGCGCCCGGCGTTCATGCACTTCATCGTGGGTTTCGACGGAGGATTTGGAGAGTAAGCCCTTACTGGTCTGTTTGCTGTGTTCTACCAGGTCTGATGAAGCGGTGTCTACTTAAATGTGACAAATGCTTCCTGTACTTCTTCATGGAGAACTTCCCCCTACTTGTTGGGTGTCCAACTTTCGGGGGCAGTTCACTTTGGCTGGGATCTTTTTAACTGCTGGTACTTTTAGATATTAACTATAAAGTTTCATGCAGTTTCTTAAACCATTGCAAGACAGTTAATCCAACTCCTGATGGACAATAATATCCATCATTTTCATAAATAAAATCTTCCGATAACTCCTCACCTCTATTCAATATCTCTTCAAATTCCTTTTTTAAAAGCATAACAGTTTCTGGTTGTTCTTTTTCCGCAAAAAGTTTCATGATTCCTTCGGGATCTGGAGCCTCACAAGACCAATCCTGATGAAAATAGGCGCTTAATAAATAACAAATTTGTTCTGTTTTCATTCTTTACTCCTAACTTTATTTGGGATAGGCAGTTTGAATTCGATAACCATTAGGCATCAAAGGATCCCTATCAATAACAATAATTATGCTGTTTGATTCATGAGATTTTGTACTACCTCTTTGAATAACTCTTCCTACGTTTACTGACATCTCATGCTTAAGCACTATCCTATCCTTATTACCGGCTACATTACCCGCCAACCAATTAGTTAATTTTTCCCTATTTGCTGCTATACCATTGCCTATCGCCCATTCTGCGGTCTTCATATCGGTAAATGTTGATGATGCTACTACTGTTGGATCATTCTTGAATCTGGCAAGTAATTGCGCATCAGATTTGCCAATGTGCCTCTCTATCGCATGACCACCAAAATTCTCATGATATATTAATGTCCTACTCGTTTCTGCTTTGACGGAAGTATTTTTGGTCACTTCTCCCTTTTCGTTAAATGCTGTATTTCCGTCAAATTTACTTGCCGGAGACTCAACATTTGTGACTGTATCCTGATTTTTCTGGCTATATTTTCCTTCTCCAGCACGCCATTGTGGGAGTGTGTTTTCTGTTTTACTGCCCGCCCCCGGATTTTTAGCCAGTGCCAAAAAGGTCTTCGCAGCCACATACTGCATCACCTTCGCTTCACTGGTCGGGATGCCGCTGGCCACAATTTCAGCCGCTTTCTCCGGCGTCATTTTTTCATTGGACATCACCACATCTAACGGCACACCGAAGAAGTTCCCCCACGCCACAATCAGCCCTCTGGCCGGATCTTGCCCTTCAGGGTGCGTACCTCTCGCTTGTTTTGCCAACGCTTCCGATAATTCATCCGGGGTTGCCCCTTCCCTGAGCATTTGCATGGCGAGTGAACTCTGTGCCCGACCGTACTCCGCCATGCCTTTTGGCAGGCTCAACGCATTATTCTCAATCGCATTCTTCCCGGCCTGGGCACCGGTAACGGTGCTGCCGGTGGAGTCACCGGCAATTCCACCCGCTAGCCCTGCCGCCAGGGTGGAGAGGGTGCTGATGGTCTGTTTTTCCTCTTCACTTAAGTCACTGACTTTAACATTTTCACCATGAATATGCTTCATCAGTTCTCGCGCGGCCAGTTCACCGGAAGCTGCTCCTGCCGCGCCCGCCAGCGCATTGTTACCGCTGACTTCGGCGGCCACTGCCCCCAGAATGGCATGGGCCAGAGTATTGGTGACGACATCGACTTGATGGGTTTTCGGGTCGGTAGTCAGGTCTTTTATCACCCCGGTCAGGTAAGGGGAAGCGCCGCCGGCCAGTGCCTGACCAATATTCCCCCCTGCTAATCCCTGAATAGCTGCGGTAGCCGCCTGTAAAGCGGTGTGGTATTTCCCACCGGTGCCAAGGCCAGACTCATTCAATGCCTGGTTATAGGCGGTCTTGTAAATCTGGTCTTTAATTTGCTCAGGCGTAATGTTGGTTTTGCCTGCGTTTTCCAGTTTCTTTCGGGCCGCTTCTCTATCCGGGTCACTGATGTTTTCTAGTTTGGCGTGGGCCGCTTTGGTGGCGATAATTGCTCCTTCAGTACTGGCGATGTCAATCACCTGCGCACTGATTTCGCCAATCAGTTGGGCCTGTTTCAGCCGTTGCTGCTCTTTCTCTTTGTCAAAGATAGGACTGAGAGCATTGTTAGCATGGTCGGTATCCCGGCTGAGGGTGGTGACATCCTGTTGCTGGCTGTCTTTGTCCCGGATAATCAGGGTGCCGTCACTGACCGCGGCATGGGTGATGCTTTGGGCGTGGCCTTCCCGGTTAGCGCCGCCCAGGGTATTGGCCGCCATATTACTGAGTAACATGCCGCCTACTGAGCCGCCAGTGCTGATACTCACGCTATGGTGTTCGGTTTTAAAATCCGCTTTGTTTTTGATATCGCCAAAGCCGAGAGTGCCGGTATCGAGGGTGTTTTTGTCTTTGTCTGCGGTACTGGCAATGACTGCGCCGTCAAGCTGGGTGTGTTCACCTACTTTGACTTCATAGCCGCCTTTACTGG
>NZ_PUWT01000103.1:0-6612 GCF_002968995.1 Photorhabdus hindustanensis | reverse complement strand
CGGGTCGAACAGCGCCAGCGGCTCGCCGGTCGGGGCGCTCATACTGGGTCTGCACCTCCCCGGCCATCAGCTCCACCCGGTTGTCCAGATTAAGCGTAAACGCCTGCGTCTGCTGCGCTATCAGCTCCCAGCCGTCAAACACCAGATGGCGGATCATTTTCAGCCGGCCGTGCTGATACTCCCGGATTTCCGCCGGCACGTCGCCGTCCCACAGAATTGTGCATCCTTATCCTTTGCAGCGCTTTTACGCCAAACACCCGAGGTAGGAGCCGGATGCGTTAGTAGCGCACGTCCGGATCTGTGCGGGGGGTAGCCGGTAACCGCTATTCCTACCGCGACCGATTAAGGATGCGATCTCTAAGCTCCAGTCGGCACTGGCATACTGTGGGTATGCGCCACGGTAGATCAATAATAACATCGGAAGATCTGGTGATTGTGAACTGTCTCTCTAAATCTAGTCATTAAATGTTGAATCTAGTTTTTGAGGGCAGTTCATCTATAATTTTATTAACTATTCTTCAAAAGAATAGGATTGAAAATAACTCATGTCTTTTTATCTTTTTTTATACCGCACGGCATAACTCCTTTTTTAAATATAGAAAATATTTCTTCTAATTTAGAGTCTTGATTAAAAGAAAATAAATATCGATAAATACTTATCATATTTAACATGTAATTACATTCGTCATTTACTTCATTTAGAAAGTTATCGTATTCTATGTTATCAACTAACCCTTGTTTCTTTCTTATAAGATGTAGTTTTCTTTTTCTAATATTTTCTTTAACTTGATCCTTGGTAGATATTTTTATTCTGTCAAGGATATCCTTTTCTGCTTTTTTATAATCCTCATGAAGATAAAACTCGGATACCAGATCAGAAAAAAATCACTCCAAACCATATAGTTATATGGTATGTCTTGATCAAAAAGAAGCTTTAATGCTATATCTTTATTATCAATAATTTTATATTCATTAAATTCTTCAATAGAACCGGATAAAAAATCCGAACTTTTAAAGAATTCAACTGGTTCCATATAAAAATTTATTATCTCACTCATATTGAATTATCCTAAAATTTTACTCCAGAGATCAAAAACTCTTTGTCTGCCTATTTGATTTACGTCTTTCCCAAAAATATTAGTGTTATACATATCTTTGGATCTAATAATATTACCATTCTCCATGCCTTTTTTAGCTATATTTTGAATGTTAGCTACTTGTTTCGATATGGCATCAGTTGATTGATTTAAATTTATTTTATCCAGAGCATTTCTTATTTCATCAGTATATCCGTGATGATTACCTTGATGCCTTGCCATTACATTAACCGGTCGGCACTGGAATATCACGGGTATTTGCCACGGAAAGAAAGAAACCAACCGGAAGCGATTCCGGCTTTTTGCGATTTCAGGGAGAAAACAGAATAAAATAGCTAAAATATAGCTTATGTATATATTTACTATGAATTTTATATTTTTCTGTATTATTCATTTTTTTATATTTTTATTTATTTTATATTTTTGTGATTTTAAATTATATATTTAATATATAAGACCAAGCCTGTAAAATATTTATTTTAAGTACAAAAATAACAAAGCGGAAAGATCACGGGGATCTTTCCGGCTTTTTCACAATTATTTATCTACTATATCAACTAGTTTTTAATATCATTGGATTAAAAGCGACTATTTTTTCATCCTTCGTCATTCCGCATGGATACAACCCTTCTTTATATATCTCAAAGATCTTTTCCAAGATTGATTCCTTTTGTTCACCTAATATATACCTTTGAATAGATAACATGTTTAGTTGAGAATATACCTCATCTAAAACTTCAAAATAAAAATCATCATAGTCAGAGTTTTCTTTTTTTATTTTTTTCTTTCGATAAGTGATTGAAATTTTATCATAATGAACAGAAAATTCTTTACTTATATCATTTAAGTATTCGTCAGCTTCATGAAATTCACTTCTTAACCTAAATTTACTTATAGAATTTTCAATGAGATCTAACCATACTAGATACCCCTCGGGTAATAATTGTTCAAAAGATAAAGTCAGTGCTAATTCAGGATCATGAATTTCTAGATAATGACCGGATTGATTACTAAGAACCCCTGAAAATAATTTTTCAGATAAAAGAAAAGACATTGGTTCAATAACAAATTCTTTTTTTATATCAATCATATATAACCTCTATTTATTAAATATATTATCCCACAATTCAAAAGCTCTTTGCTTTCCTATATCAGGATTCTTAGCAATATCTTTCGACCTAATTGGCATGCCATTCATCATTGATTTCTTCGCCTTATTTTGTATGTCAGCAACTTGTTTTGCTATGACATTAGTAGGCTGGTTTAAATCAATTTTATTTAGAGCTTTTTCAACTGCGGAGGAATATCCGTTATGGCTACCTCGATGTCTTGCCATTGTGCTAACTGTAGTAGCAACCTTTTTATTTTTGATGAGGTCTGGCTGCCTCAAAAATATCCCATTACTAGCATCATCAATATCATATCCAATTTTTTTCAAAGCAGGATGATCTGATAGCTGTTTCGGAATGACATGGTGCGCTTCATGTCCTTTCCATGAAGTTGAGCGTGGCAAGCCCATATCTTCCATCATGTTTTTACCGAGTTTAGTAGAGCATCCAGCTAGCCCTGGTGGGTCGATCCAACCCGTCGGATTATGCACGTAACTGTAAGGATTTACTCCTCCTGCTAACCCCAACGGGTCAGGCGTCAGATATTGCCCAGCTACCGCCGAATAATACCTAAACCGATTGTAGACTAACCCGCTCTCTTCATCCAGCCATTGCCCGGCGAAAAATAACGCTAGCAATTATGCTAGCGTTATCAAAATCACCACAATAATATATTCATGAATGAGTTATTTCTATAATTCATTTTTAACCCATTCAGTAAGTTCCTTTTTAATAGAGGATTCATTCAATGGCTTATTCCAATTTAATATTTCCTGCTCATCATAGCCATCACTCAACATAAATAAATATATTATTGATCTTGGCTTTTGAAATATATCTTCATCGATACAATGTCTGATTGCACTCAAGCACGCTTTAATAACATCATCTCTATCTTCATCTTCTTCAAATTCATCACTCATAGAAAAAGCCATCATTTGTGACGACACAGAAGAAAAAGCAGTATTTTTATATAGATACTCATCATTTTCTTCAGAAATGGTCTCACTGAACCATTCTGCTGGGCTGTATTTGTACGTTAGAGGGTATTCATCATCTTTTACTGATTGAAAGTGCGTATTTGTATTAAATAGTAAAGAAAGAGACATAAAACTCTCATCTGTATATAAACAAAAAGAATTTATATCATCCCAATAATCTTGCTCTTTTATATGCTGTATCGCATTGACAACACTATCAATAATATCTTTTTCTAACTTTTTAAAATCCATAAATATACTCCGCACTATAATATCTTATCTTTTGCGAACAATTCACTTAATTCTGCCAAGGCATCTTTTATTGATCTACCCGAAGATACCGCCTCTTTTAATACATCATTAACTTTTTTCGCTGCTTCTACACTATGGTTTTTATTTGGTGCCCATACAAGGTTTTCGATTCCATATTTAGGATCAATTCCAGCTTCTCTCAAAATTCTCTGGCTATCTTTAATATATGGTTTAGCCGCAGCAGGACCTTTTTGGAAGACGATATGATGCGCATGTGGTCTCCACATTCCTGGTGGTGGGGTAGTTCCTGTCAATTTAGTCAAATATTTCCCCCATGAACCACCTTTACTCTTCGATAATTTACCCGCGTCTAATGCAATATTCCCTTGTTTTCTAAACTCCTTATACCGGGCATACCTTTCAGGACAAGCTGCTAATCCTAACGGATCAATCCAGTTCGTCGGATTATGCACGTAACTGTAAGGATTTACTCCTCCTGCTAACCCCAAAGGGTCAGGGCTGAGGTAGCACGTCGCTTCCGGCAAATAATAGCGGAACCGATTATAAAATAAACCACTTTCCTCATCAAAAAGTTGCCCGGCAAATCGGAGGCCCGGATCGAGCTGGGGATTCTCGCCGTGTCCGCTCAGACGCAGGCCGTATAGCGACTGCTTCGGCCGCCGCCACACCCGTTTACCCGTCGGGTCGAACAGCGCCAGCGGCTCGCCGGTCGGGGCGCTGACCGCATATTGAGTCTCCACCTCCCCGGCCATCAGTTCCACCCGGTTGTCCAGATTAAGCGTAAACTGCTGCGTCTGCTGCGCTATCAGCTCCCAGCCGTCAAACACCAGATGGCGGATCATTTTCAGCCGGCCGTGCTGATATTCGCGGATTTCCGCTGGCACGTCGCCGTCCCACAGGTAGGTGGTCCGCTTACCGCTCTGGATACACCGTTTTTCTGTCCGCCGCCCGAAAGCGTCATAGCGATATTCCCACGGTATCCCGTCCGGGGTGATAAGGCCGGTCAGCTGATTCTGGCTGTTCCACCGGTATGTCGTCAGCGCCAGCCGGCAACCTTCCGCTAAAAACTGCTTCTCCTGCATGCGGCCGGCCCGGTCGTAAACAAACCGGTGCGAGTCCACCCAGTTCAGGCGATGGCCCTCCTGATAGAGGGTTTCCCCCATAATCTCCTGCACCCCGTCA
The DNA here is from genome assembly GCF_002968995.1 of Photorhabdus hindustanensis. Taxonomy (NCBI): domain Bacteria; kingdom Pseudomonadati; phylum Pseudomonadota; class Gammaproteobacteria; order Enterobacterales; family Morganellaceae; genus Photorhabdus; species Photorhabdus hindustanensis. The sequence goes on along the minus strand of NZ_PUWT01000103.1, from coordinate 1,971 downwards.
AACCGTCTTGATGGGTACCCCGCTTCATCATACTGATAATGCTCCCGCAGTGTCCGGCCCTCCCCCACCGACATCACCTGGCCATTGCCGTTGAGGAGATAATTTAACGGCTGCCCGTCATCACTGACGGCGGTCAGGTTCAGCGCGGCATCGTATTCATACCGGCGCGCCACCCCCGCGTAAGCGGGTCCGGCAATCTCGTCCAGTTCAGCCGGCCGGAAGAAATGGGGATTACGGCCCGCCCGTTGCGCGGTTAACTGGCCCATCAGGCTGTACTGCTGGCGCAGAATAAATCCCCCGTCCACATAACGGCCCGTGTCCCGGCCGGCGTCATCCCGCTCGATGGTCAGGGGCGATTGTTCCTCCAGCGCCAGCTTAATCAGTTCCCCCACCCGGTTGACTTCCCGGCGACTCTGCCAGCGGCAGAGGTGGGTCTGGCCGCTAAACCGGGCCGGCCGGCAACCGGCGTTTTTTTCGCCGGTCAGCAACTGCCGTTCTACCGCGCGGTTATCCGGGTAGTGACGCAGAATCTCGCCGTGCGGCTGAATTTCCCGCACTATCCGGTCCTGCTCGTCATATTCAAAATGCAGGGCGCTGTCCGGCGACTCCACGGTTAACAGCCGGCCCAGGATGTCGTAATGATAACGGGTGGTCCCTTCCGGGGCGCGCAGCGTCGTCAGCCGGTGCGCGGCATCATAATCATAGCGGGTCACGTTCTCTTCCCCGTCCCGCTTTTCAATGCAGTTCCCCGACCGGTCATAACGATAATGCCACTGCGTGCCGGCATAATCCTGCTCGGTGATAACCCGCCCGTCCGCATCCAGGGTGTAGGTGTAAGTTTCCCCCTGCGGGTTAATCACCTGCGTCAGTTGCAGCGTGTCGGCATCATAACGATACTGCCAGCGATGCCCCTCGCCGTCACGCCGGGCGACCGGCAGGTCAAACGGGCCGTATTCGACCTGCCATTCTACGCCGCGGGCATCGGTCCAGCAGGTTAAGTTGCCGTGGCGGTCATGGGTGAAGTGTTCCAGCTGGTTGTCCGGCCGGTCACTGACCGCCACCCGGTGATGACGGTCGTAACGCCAGCGCCATAGCGCCCCCGCCGCGGTCAGGCTGCGCAGCCGGTCCTGACTGTCATAACCCAGACTGACGGTCCGGTTCTCTTCATCCAGCACCCGCACCAGCCGCTGATGCTTATCATATTCCTGTGTGCGACAGTTGCCGTCCGGGTCTGTTTCGGCCGTCACCAGTCCGAAGGCATTGCGGGTCAGCGTGGTTTTCCGGCCGTCCGGCGCAATAAATCCGGCGGGCTGGCCCTGTTCATCATACCGGGGCAGCCAGGTGCGTTGCAGCGGGTCGGTCATGCCGGTCAGTTGCAGGCTGTCAGCCTCATAGCTGTATTGCCATACCGCGCCAGTGGCCTCCGTCAGCGAGGTTACCCGACCGGTATCGGCCAGATAAGTCAGCGTCAGGGTTTCCCCCTCCGGTGATATCTGTCTGACCAGATGGCCCCAGCGGTCATAGTCATAACGGGTCACGCCGCCGCACGGGGTGTGGATTTCAGTTATTAATTGCTGGTCGTTGTAATGCCAGGTGGTGGTGTGCCCCTGTGGGGTGGTGGAGCGGGTGATGCCGGGGGCATAATCCAGGTGAACCGGATAGAAGCCGCCAGCTCCCACACTGTCGGTACAGCGCCCCTGTTTATCATAACCGTAATCCACCCAGGTCTGGTCGCCATCGGACCAGCGGCTTATCAGGCCCTGCGCATTATATTCATAGTACAGATGAAAATGCTGGGCGCTGTCCGCTTCCGCCAGCCGGCCGTTATCATGGTAGTGATAACGGGCCATCACTTCCTGTAACCCTTCATCGGTACGGAGAATCTCTGTCAGTTGTCCGCGCCGATTATAAAGCAGCGTCAACTCCGGCCCGTCACTGTGGAGAACCTGTGTCAGTTGACCGTGCTCGTTA
>NZ_PUWT01000102.1:0-4705 GCF_002968995.1 Photorhabdus hindustanensis | reverse complement strand
GTATTATATTTTTCCTGAACTAGACTTTGATTAGCCTGAATTGCAGGAGACTATTTCTACAATAATTCAAAATGTTGATTATAAAGTCACATTATTTAATTTAAGGAAAGTATATGAGTCACAAGAATGATTTTAAAGCTTTTTCTATTAGTGATAATGCGAATGTCATTAGTCAAGAAAAATATGAACAAAGCCAGGGGTTGCAGACAGGATTCTCTCCGGATAATGTTCCCACCCACTTGTTAAATAAGGTATTACGTCAGTCATCAACCATATCATCTGTCGTCGCTGATTTTATCGCGACACGATCTGGCAATGATGTTCTGGATGATGGAAATGTAGCTAAACTCACTGCTCAATTAAATAAGGCGATAGAACAAAAAATTACAGTAGGTATGCCCAGTGCTTCATTAACACAAAAAGGAGTTGTTCAGCTGACAAATGTGATTGGCAATAGCGACACATTGGCGGCTACACAAAAGCTTGTTCAGGAAGTAATAAATTCATTACGTGAAGAGATTAATATACCTGTCGGTTCTCCTATTCCCTGGCCGTTAATCTATCCACCTTTCGGTTATTTCATTTGTAATGGTTCACCTTTTAATAAATTACAGTATCCGAAGTTGGCGGAGGCTTATCCTGGCGGTAGATTACCTGATTTAAGAGGAGAATTTATCCGCGGATGGGATGATAATCGAGGTGTTGATGGTGGTCGTGGGCTTTTGTCTTGGCAGGGAGATGCAATCAGAAATATTACGGGGTCAACTCAAGTTATACATGCCCAGATGGGCGGTGCTCCTCAGACGCCTGTTGTGATTGGGGTCATGGCATCGTCGCGATATGCTACGGCAGAAACACGTTCAGCAAATGGCGGCGCTAGTTCTGATCTTACCTATTTTGACATTGATGCATCAAGACAAGTCCCAACCGCTAACGAAAATAGACCTCGTAACGTGGCATTTAACTATATTGTAAGGGCAGCATAATTCTGGTGGACGGTACAGCTTAAAGTAAGAATAAAGCCGGCTAGTCTGGCTTTATTTTTTTATTGTCATCCTTAAACCACCTCCTAGGGAGGTGGTGATTGTTATTTTTATATCCAGATGACCTTAATTCAGAAATACAAAAAGTGCTACCATTTCCAGCGGATATTGACACTAACAATGCTGGCTTATGCACTAATTCGTTATCACTATATAATAAAAGTAAATTTTTTAGTTATTTCAAGTGAATCTAAGAAATCACCAACTTTACTTGAATTAGAATGCGATCTATGGCTTCCAGAAATAATTCCCAATTTCATTATATTTCCTCACGTGATATATTTAGAATACCTTTTAACACCAATATCAAAAACCAATTTCGCTATAAAAATTAAAATCAATGTTACCAAAGTTTGAATAAAAAACCATTTCATACTCATTATTCCACTTGCTACTGAAGCTGGAACACCCGTTATAAATAGACACGGAAGTATGAACATTAAAATAAAACGAACTACACCATGAAAAGATTGTTCAGGTCTCACCAATACTTTAAAACAAGGATTTGAGTTTTTAATACTAACTAATGAATTTGTCCAAAATATTGTTGTTCTTATGATCCATGTAATTGAAGTAAGTATTAAGACTCCCTCTAATGCCATTATAAAATGTAAAAAAACCAACAAAATATTAGTGCCAAGGTAAATATGTACAGTAAAAAATAATACTAAAGATAGGAATGACAACAAAAAATGCTCAAATGCAATGTTTGTAGTGATATATAAGAATTGAGTATTTATAGGTAACGCCAAATGAGGTTCTAATTTTAATGATTTGACTTTTTTAACCAGCAAGAGGCTTCCTTTACCAAATAAAAAAAAGATAAAAATTATCGACTAAACATACCGTAGTAAAAAATATAATAATAAAATCATCAGATAAAATATAACCTGAAGATTGTGAATTTAAAATAGCATACCAAAAGAAAGCTTGTGCTATATAGTAACTAAAATTAACAAAAGCGGATAACCAAAAATTTAATGGGCTTTTTTTTGCTTCTGATAATCCACTTTTAAAACCAATAAATATAATTTTAAGCATTGCCATTATACCCTTGATTGTATTTTAACATATAATTCCAAATAAAATTAAAAATTATCATTAAGAACATCATGATTAAAAATCCATTAAATATGAAATAAATAGATGTTGAATTTGTCGCAATTTTAACTGGAATATAGGTGATATATTGAAATGGAATATAATTAAATATTGATTTTAAAGAATCACTAAATACATCTAATGGTATTAACGCACCTGAAAGGACCCATGACAAAGTATCCTTAATAATTATAAAAGAATACGAGCCTCTAAATTTGAATGCCATACATGACAATATCATTGTTAAGTACAAGTTGATAAACAACCCTATACATAAAGAAATAAATAGATATATAAAATTAGGAATGTCCTTTTGGTATATAATTATGAATAAAATTAATGGTGACATTATAAATAATCTAGCTAATATCTGCCCCAAAGCATATTCCGAATAATATAATAGTATTGATTTTGGCATTATAATTAATCTATCTATACTACCATCTTCAATATGGAATGATAAATTTTCTGGAAATCCGGTAATACTTGTTAATTGAAATATAATAACAGACCATAATATATAAACTATTATTTCATCATGTGTATAGTTAACAAAACCATTTGATTTTGTCATGGTATCCCAAAAAGATAGTTCAACCGCATATAATGTTATAATTATAAATAAGTAACCAAATATTATATTCTTAGCCCTAATGGTTTCAATAAAAGAAAATTTAATTATCACAGAAAAGGCCCTCTAGATATAGCGCATTCTTTTCTTTCGAATTATTTTTATTTAGATTTATTTTTGATATTTCACCATCCTTCAAGAAGATAATATCCTTGCAAACATCCGCAATATCTATCATATTATGTGAGGTAATTAGTATTTTGCTTTCATTATTTTGAGCATAATATTTTAAAATATTGCGTAATAAAATTTGTGACTCTATATCTAATCCGATTGTTGGTTCATCCAATATCAGTAATTTTGGCCTATTAAGAAAGTGTATTAATAAGTTGGATTTCACAGATTGACCTAAAGAACACGTTTTTGCAGGTTTTTTTGCTATATTTCTAAGGTTCAACATTTCTATCATATTCTCAACACTATTCTTATCATAATCACGTTTATATATCTTAGAAAAAAGCTCAATATTCTCATAGAGAGATAACTCCTCCCAAAGCATTGATTTATTGCCAAAAACGATACCAAGATTGGATAAAAGATTAAGAGGTCTTCCACTTGAATTAATGCCAAAAACGGTAATATTTCCAGAATTCGGAGTTAAAATGCCGGAAATCAGTTTTATTAAAGTTGTTTTTCCGGCGCCGTTCTTACCCAGTAATCCTATAATCTTGCTATCGTCAAATATTTCAATGTTTATATTTTTAAATAAAATCACTTCGACTTCATTTAATGAAAATATATTTTTAAAAATATTTTTCTTAATTTCTCTACTTTTATAACTAAAGCATAAATCAGTGATTTTTATCATTTTAATTCACTATCCTGGTAAGTAATATGTCATTATCATGCATGATATATTCTTTTACTTTACTATTTTTACCATAAACAATAAATTTCTCTTTATCTATATTCATTATTCCTTTCGCATAATCTTGAACCAAAAATAACTTATCTAATACTTCACCAGTTGCTAAATGCTAACTTAAAATATAGCGGCTTTAACTGAATTTATATTAAAATTAATATTTGTTGTCAAATTAGAAAACAAGTTTGCTAACAAAAATGCTGAACCACATCACAGAGAGGACTCTTTATTAGATGCTATGCTTACTCTTTTATGTAAAAATTTAAAGCCACCGGTTTTAACTGGTGGTTTTATGATGGATGGGTTTTAAGCGATTGTTAAAAGTCATAGTTTTAACTCCAGGGTTTAATCGGTATCAGGTTTTAACAGTTGTTTTACCACTTTTTACGTCTGCTTTTTATCAATTTTAATCATCATGGTATATCTGGTTTTATGTTTAAAAACATTAATCATACTCGCTTTCTATCTTTACTGACAATCTTAAGTGGTTTTCATCAGTCGCTACCCTTTATGTTTTTTCGGATAATCAAGTTTTCTCAGAACTTAAATCCTGCCATATTAACCGTTTTCACCGCTTTTTTATTTTGCTATCTTTTATGGTTTACTTCATAAAATAACGGAGAGAAAACACTTAAATACCAGTCTATTAGGATAATGTTTTTGTGTTCTAATTTTTTTAACTCACTGTTAATGGTTAATGGGTTTCGACTGAATTCAATTAACTATCTTTCTAGAAAACGTATTTACTATTAACTTGAATTTGCTGTTAAAAAGATGATAAACCGTTAAAAAGATTCTCATATTGAAAATCTTCTTACTTTTTAATTAAAAAATAATTTAATAAATGGCTTTAACAAAACAGCACTTACAAATATAATAATGTTTTCTGTTCTCTGTTCTCTGTTTTCTGTTTTCTGTTTTCTGTTTTCTGTTTTCTGTTTTCTGTTTTCTGTTTTCTGTTTTCTGTTTTCTGTTTTCTGTTTTCTGTTTTCTGTTTTCTGTTTTCTGTTTTCTGTTTTCTGTTTTCTGTTTTCTGTTTTCTGTTTTCTGTTTTCTGTTTCTGTT
>NZ_PUWT01000101.1:0-6619 GCF_002968995.1 Photorhabdus hindustanensis | reverse complement strand
CCCGCAGAACGGGCACCCGCCGCCCAAGCGAGTTGGGCGACGTTCGCCCGTTGCCGAAAAAGGCGCTACACTGACAATGGCACGGCGGGAAAAACCGGCCTTTGGAGGCGAAAAGCGCGTCAGGGGTTTTGAGTTCGGCGGTGAACGGACATTGGAAAAAACGGGGTGTAACTGACTGAGGGCATTAGGAAAATCGGCGTTCGGTAATCAACTTCGCAATGGAATGCGTTGTTATTGAGAATAACTATCTGAGCGTGAATGAGCTGGACAATTTTGCGCATCAAGCCCGCACCTGTGAAGGGGAAAGCTGTAAACAGGTGATCAAGGAGATGGTGGAGACCAATATCCGTAATCAGCAGGAAATGATGAACTTCTGCAACAGCAACCCGAACCAGTGTGCGCAGAAGTATGGTTATCTGGTTGATCAGTGGCCGGTATTTGAGCGTACCCTCAAAAATATGGACCGGGACGGCACATTGCCGGTTGAGTTCAGAAATTACCTGTCGGCGGTGAATACGTTAGGTCAGGCTGCCACAGGCAAGGTAGGCGAACTCGGCTGGACAAAACGCTTTGAGGCAATGGGCATGAGTCAGGAGACTGCCGCTGCGATGGCGATGACGCTGCCTGTTGTGATGGAGGGAGCCAAAGGGCCAAAATCATCGCCAACAACAAAAGGAAGCACAGACGCGGTTGTTAATACAGAGAAAGCGGCGCTGGAAAAGATTGGGAAAAACAGTCAAGGCACAACGAATCTGGGTGGTAAATCGGCTAATACTGTTTATCATCAACAGCTTATCAAAAATGCTGAAAAGATATCTACCGCGAAACCGGGGCAACAAGTTGCAGCACCAAGGGATTTGAATGAGCAGATTTTATGGAACCAAGTTAAAGCTAACCCATCTTCAGGTGATCCACTTAGAGGAATGAATAAAGATCCTCGTTTCCCTACTGATGCAGGATTCCAGAAAATGCAAGTTACACACGAGTTACCAGACGGTTCAAATATCACCATCCATTATCAGTATAACTCAACTACTGGTAAGGCTTATGATATGAAGATTACAACTCCTAAGCGGCCTGAAATCCAACCTAAACCTTCAATCACGGATAAAAAATGATGAAAATAAAAAAGTTCAAATCAGAAAAAATTATTGAAGTTTTTGCCATATATTGGTTCGAAGAAAAAACATACTTTTACGGTTTTGCTAAAGGTTATGACGGGCTGCTTAGTTATAACGCAGAGGAAGTGGAAATTATAGAGCCATCGTTATCTGGTGATTTTGTTTTCTTTGAAAATGGCATTTTTTACAAGCCACTCATTGAAAAAAATATATTAGATGACCTGTTAGAAGCAGATCCAGTTGCTTATCAATGTTTTTTAGAAACATTGAAATCGGAAGGCAGAATAGAACAAGATTTTTGCTAACCCCAGATCCCAGCCCAAGTGCTGGGATCTTCCCTTTAGCGGTTAGCCGTTCTCAACAAGCCGGATAATCAACTGCCCGTGCTCAACACTGACCTGTACTGGCTGCCCGGTGGCAAAGCCCGCTTCTTCCAGCCAGTTACCTTTAAGATGCATTCAATGAGATTGTCTGGTTTTTTTGAGGATATAAAAGATGATTCTGATACTTTCTTAAAAAATTCAGAGTGGCCGAATATACCAGAAAATTATCAGGTGCCTGAGCATTATAACTATCCTAATAAGTAAAGTAGAAATCCTAGCCATTGTGAACTATACCCCAAAATGTTGGGCAACCATCTAGCTCTAAAGGTGAAGTTCATTACGCCGGACAAAATGGCTTATCGGGCTGAAAAGTCGCGTCGGGGCGTTATGGGTCGGGCATCAAACCGTACCGGAGGAATGGGTTGTAACTGACTGAGTGTACAAGGAAAATTGGTGTCCGACGGCCAACTTCGCAATGGAATGGGTTGTTACTGACAATAATTTCTTTGGTAAACTAATAACAGAAGGGTGTGCAATAGCTGCTCCGTGCCGAACTAAAGTGGCAGAGAAAGTCCTGGAGATAGGCGTTAAGGCGGGTATAACCGGAGTGGTAGCGAAGGAAATCGCTGATAAGATTTCTTCAGAAGACTTAGACCATCTGATTATGCTTCAGATGATGGGAAATGATGCAATTACAGAGAGTTACCTAAATACACTTCTAGATAAATATACTCAAGTTGCTAATCCAACTGACCTACCAACACATACCGGCGGTGATCAATCTGGTGATATAAGGAAACACCCTAATCATACCGGTGGAAACCAGCAGTTAAAGCCGGGTAGTATACCGAACCATACAGGCAATGAGGAAAATCGGTCTGGCATTGCACCAAATCATACCGGGAACACGGAAGGTAAGCCGGATGTAGGTGGTAATACGACAGCGACCCCAATTCCTGATGGGCCAACGAAAGATGAGCTAATCTATTTATCTGATAGTAATGAATACGTCCCTAGCCCTAAACATGCTCCTGGAGGTTGGGGTACACCAATGGACTTAACTAATTCAAAAGCCCAAGAAGTTTTGAATAATTCTATTCAAGGTGGAAAGCAACGTTATGGTATAGCTGACGGAAAATTATATGAGTTTCAGCCAGACAATGCCGGTGGTTGGCATGGTTATCCAATACCTGGCAACGAAGCCCCTCCGAAAGTACTACGAGAATTTCTCTCTAGAGGTGATATCAGTAAATCTGAGTATAATAAAATGATTAAAGGAAAATGATGATGTATAAATTAAGAATTGTATTGTTAGATGAAATATCATCATATGGTGAAGGCAAGCTTATTAACCTTCTTTTATATAAAGATAAAGAAAAATTTTCTATTTTTCATGGGAAAGTCAATGTGTCTGAGTTTATTTTATGGATGAAAGATAATGAATCTAATATCCGCTATGTTGATCTGCCTGATCATAATTGTAGTATTGACTCTATTGCTTATTACATATATGAATTTTACGAAAAAATAGATGTGGATAATGAAAGTCTTATAGATATGATGTTCGAGTATCGAGCAAGCCATTGTTTTAAATTCGCTGCACGAGGTGTTAATTTCCCTGAAATATATATTGGAAAATCAGGTGAAAATTATGAATTATCCTTATATACAAATAAGGGAGAATGGCGATACTTGATTGATATTGATGATTTTTTCACCCATATACTACACTAATAAAGATCCCAGATTTATGAACTGCCTCCCAAATGTTAGACATTATCCGACATTTAAAAGGGGCAGTTTATTACGCCTGAGAAAAGTGGATTTCAGGCTGAAAAGTCTCGTCGGGGAGTTGTGGGTTGAGCATCAAACCACACTGGGAAAAATAGGTTGTAACTGACTGAGTGCCTTAGAAAAAATCAGGTTAGGCGTCAGACTTCACGACAGAGAAAGTTGTTGCGGATAATAATGCCCTTGGCGCAGCAGCCGGCTCGGATCTTGGATTCTGGTTAAGTAAAACACCAGACTGCGATACGACGTGCAAGGCTAATATTGCTAAAGGTATAGCTGATGGAAACCTAATTGTCTCTGCGGGAGGAATGGCAGTAGCCGGTAGTGCCCAGATTGTGGCCGCCACACCTGAAATTGCTGCAATGGCACGAGCTGCACTGGAAGGATGTAAAGCTGCGCCAACAATTTGTCTAAATAATGCAGGTATTCAGGTCGCAGAAGCATTAACGCCGGGTGGTGTAGGTGCTGCTGGTGTGATCGGTGTAGGCAAAACAGCGGCAGAGGCTACTGTGGCTAAGACGGTAGCAAATCATGTCAAAGAAAATGTTACTACTAGTCAGGTTGCCAGAGAATCATCGAACTTTGGACAATACAGTAAAGCAGAGGGTTCTGTTCAGGAATCATTAGGAATTTGGCCGCCAAATCGGGGAGCTTATGGTCCTGTTGAGAAAGTGACACTACCAACTGGTAAAATTATTGATAGATATGGACACCCTGGAGGAAATTTTGTTTCACCTGCTGGAGTACCATTTTCAGAAAGAGCTTTGCCTCCCTCTTATGAAACGACTAAACCCTATTTTCAATATAAAATCATCAAACCCATTCCTGATGTTCCTAAATCTAATATTTTGCCTTGGTTTGGACAAAAAGGGACGGTAACTCAGTATGAATTACCGAAACCAGTTCAGTGGTATTTAGATAACGAATATATGAAAAAAGTGGATAAATAAATGACGCGTGAAGAATTGATTGAACAGCTAACTCTATTGGGTGTAGATGAAAATAGTTATTCCTTAGATGGATTGCGAAATAATGACTGTACATGTGTAGTGCAGCAAGAAAATATGTGGCGTGTTTGCTATGTAGAAAGAGACTCCCCTTATATGCTTGCTTCATTTACAACAAAAGAAGATGCCTATGGATTTATACTTGAACAATTTAAAAAGTGGTTGTCTTAAAATGAATCCCAGATCAATCACCTGAGTTGTTGTAGACAACAACCACCTCAGTGTGGAGAAGAATCAATCACGCAGTGAGGAACTGGTTAATTGTCAGGGTGATACCAGTTGTCGTGCGACTGTCAGGGATAAATATCGGCAGGAATATGACAAGGTTCAGGAACGGATAGCAACGTGTTCAGGCGCTGACCAGTGCGTTGCTGTTGCCAAAGAGCTGCGAGCATTACAGGGTGATTACAGCACACGAATAGGAGAAATTCAGGAAAAAGCCAGAATGCAGGGGCTGGATTCCCTTACGCCGGCAGAAGTAAGGGAATGGGCTGATTTACGGGGTGCGATGTCGAATATTGACGCATCACGGAATTTGGTGCTCCATCGTGCCCAAGTCACCGGCGGCTCAGAAGAAACCACCCAGGAAATCGTGAAGATTATGGGGTAGACAGGGATTGTGGCATCTGCGGGAGTGGCCGGAGGGATCAGTAAAGCAGGAGCAAAAGGCCGCAGGGATGTCGGAAAAGGCAAACAACCGTATCAACCGAATCAGGGGGCTGTTGGTAATATGGGAGAATTCTTCAGGCAGCCAGGGTTTGGGAGCAAAGCGAAATCGAATTCACAAAAAACAAGTAAAATGTATGATGGTCAGAGTATTTACCAAGCTTCAAGTGATATTGGGACTCATATCAAAAAAGGTGATCAATTTTATTTGGATGGTGATCATAAGAACCACTTGGAAATCTTTGACAAAAGAGGGAACTTTAAGGTTGTTATCAACCTTGATGGAAGCATTAATCAAGCCAAAACAGACAAGGCTATAGGTAGGAAATTGAAATGAGTGGTTTGGATCAAATCAAACGTGCAATATTAGAACTGTCAAAAATTAGTGCTGCTGATTTTAAGTTTGTTGATTCAGATTGGAGTATCGATTATCGGTTAGATCTTGATAAGAGACTGCAAGAAGACTTAGCTAAGTTAGAGATAGAACTGAATTTATTGACAGATGCAATCCAAAGGAAAGATATGATAACGGCTAAGTGTGCTTTAGTTATGGCTCGAGTTATTTCACTTGATTTATCAAATTTTTTCCTGAATCTTTTTGAAGATATTGAAAAAGTTGGTTGGGGTGAACAATGTGAATTACCTTCTATTCCAGAAGATTATGTAATCCCAGATCATTACAACTATCCACCTAATAAATGAACATCGATCCCGGCTATTGTGAACTGCCCCCCCAAATGTTAGACAATTGTCCGACATTTAAAAGGAGCAGTTCATTACGTCTGAGAAAAGTGGCTTACAGGCTAACAAGTCGCGTTGGGGCGTTATGGGCCGGGCATCAAACCGTACCGGGAAGAATTGATTGTAACAGACTGATTGCATTGGAAAATTCAGTGTCCATCGGTCAACTTCGCAATGGAATGCGTTGTTATAGACAATAATCATCTAAGCGTTGACCAGAATCGTTCAAGAAGTGAGGAACTGGTTAATTGTCAGGGTGATACCAGTTGTCGTGCGACTGTCAGGGATAAATATCGGCAGGAATATGACCAGGTTCAGGCATGAATAACAAGCTGTACTGGTGCAGAGCAATGTGTTGCCGTTGCCAAAGAACTGCGGGTATTACAAAGTGATTACAGCGCATTAATAGGAAAAATTCAGGGAAAAGCCAAGGTGAAATATTTTTTTCACTTGGAGATGTAAATAACCACATTAAAAATAGGAGTATTTGTCGGACTGACAAGTTATTAGTTTATATACTATCACCTGTATGATTTAACGTGAATTAACAATCAATCTTTGGATTAAAATTACTATTTAGAGAAATTTTATGAAGTGTATTAAATGTGAAAGCCCAGCATTACATGAATCAGACTTTTGTGCAGCATGTGAAGAGAAAGAATTAAGTGGCATTGGCGGGTTTCTCTATTTGCCTGCAATAAATCTTATCTTTGCAATATTTAGCTCTTTATTTAGTTCATATAAAACAATGACAATCTTAAACTCTAGTTATGATTCTCTGGGTGAATTACGTATCCTTATAGGATTTGAGTTTTTCTGTTTTACAATTATTTTTGGAATTGCACTTTATACATCTATTCTCTTCTTTAGAAAAAAGAAGAAAACACCTTTGTTTTACATTATCCTGTTAGTTTTTACCTCATTATTTGTCATCACCGATTTAGCGTTGGCTCATTATGGATATGAAATA